>JAIRPZ010000262.1 GCA_031256755.1 Planctomycetaceae bacterium | reverse complement strand
TTGTCACGAAAACAACGTCAATCCCGGCTGTATCAAAATGGACATTGAGGGTTTGGAATCAGCGGCCATTCACGGGGCTGCGGAAACCATTAAAAAGTTCAAGCCGGTGTTGTTGATTTCGATTTATCACACCCCGGACGACTTTTTCAGCATCAAGCCGTTTATTGAGGACTTGAATCTCGGCTACCGGTTTTTGATACGAAAACTATCGCCAAAACGGTTAGATGCGGAAACGATGCTTATCGGCTGGGTGCCGTGAGCCGTTTTCCGCGTTTTTCAAGAGTTGTCTCCTGCCGCGGCTCGCTGCAAGCGGCAACGGGGTTATTTTGCCGATAAAAAAGAAGAGAAAACAGCGTCCCCGCCCATGCCCATTCATATTCGCCGAAAGCCGAGCCGACCGAAACGGATTTACAAAAATCTTTTTTCCGATGAGACCAATCTTTACCTGATTCGTTTTTTGCGGGGAAAAAATACGGCAGCCGAAACCGCTGTGATGAGCGGCGGACGGGATTTGCAACTTGAACTCGCCGCCGCCGTCCGGGAAAAATGTCTGCCGCTGTTTTGGAGCGTTTTGCTGCATTTTTTCGTCTTGTTGCTCTTCGCCCTGATTTTTATGCCCGTCATCCGGCTCGAACCCATCGACATTCTTTCCGGCATTGCTGACGTTCCCGCCGTGCCGGAATTGCCGCTGAACCCGATTTCCGGCGTGCAGCCGCAGCCCGAACCGCTGCCGCCGGTTCCCGAACCGGCACAGGAAACGGAAATCAAACCGCAGAACGATAATACGGCTCCCGGTCTTAACCTTTCAGGACGCAGTTGGAACAGCCGGCAGGCAATGCTGGCCAACGGCGGCGGAAACGGGCAAAGCGATGAAGCCGTGCTTGCCGGTTTACGCTGGCTTGTCAAAGTGCAGCAGCCGGACGGTTCATGGGCATTGGCGAATACCCCGTTTGTCCGGTTTCCGCAGGCAGCCCCGAAAAGCCGGGAAGACACCGCCGCCGCAACCGCCATGGCGTTGCTCGCCTTTCAGGGATACGGTATTGCACCGGAAACGGAAAACAAGGGGATGCCGGACGAGTTCCGCCGCCCGGTACAGCGGGGATGGCAATATCTCCTGAAACAGCAGCAGGAAAACGGCAGTTTTTTTGTCCCGAAATCCGCACCGGACAATCACCGCTTTTACACTCACGGACTTTGCACCGCAGCCCTCTGCGACTTACTGGCGATGACCGGCGGAGACGGCAAGGCGGCACTCCGCGAACCGGCACAGCGGGCAGTCAATTACTGCGTGCAGTACCAGAGCGTCGGGCAGGGGGGATGGCGTTATCATGCCGACCGGTTCAGTCCGCAGTCGGACATTTCCGTTACCGGATGGATTGTCTTTGCGATGAAAACCGGTCAGGCAGCCGGACTGGATGTCCCGCCGCAGACCTTCCGCAATGCGGCGGCTTTTCTTGACGCAATGGAAACGAAAAACCAGTACCGCTACCGTGCTGAAGAACCGGAGCCGCGGATTTCGATGACGGCGGAAGCCCTGTTCTGCCGGATGCTGCTTGGCTGGCGGCGGGACAATCCCCGGCTGGCTGCCGGGGTGAAATTGATGGGGCAGTCGCCGCCTGCATTTGACGACCATTACCGGCGGGATGTCTACTACTGGTTTTTTGCATCGCAGACGTTGTTTCATTACGGCGGCGAAGAGTGGGAAACGTGGAACGGGCTGCTGCGGAATCAACTGGTTAAATATCAGGACAAAGCGGGGACGGAGACGGGCAGTTGGAATCCCCGTCTTCCGGTGCGGGACGCTTGGGGCATTCAGTACGGGCGGCTTTATACGACTTGCCTGTCGCTGTATATTCTTGAAACGTATTACCGGTACAACCGGCTGGGTGAAAACGGCAGAGAAGAGACGGCAGACGGCAGATAGCAGACGGCAGACGGCAGATAGCAGAAGAAAAGATACCTGCAATCTTTCCGCCTTTCTTGCTGCCGTCTGCAATCTGCCGTCTTTCTAATTGTCAATTATCAATTTTCAATTATCAATTATCAATTATTTCCGTCCCCCGCTTGACACTGCGGCGTTGACCGGTTATCTTGTCCGCCAGATGTTCTTTGCGCCCCGTCGGCGCAGCAGACAGCAAAACACACTAACAAAGGAAACCCTGTAATGAGCAGTACCATTATTGACATCCGCGGACGGCAGATTTTAGACAGCCGCGGAAACCCGACCGTTGAGGTCGATGTTGTCCTCGAAGACGGTTCTTTCGGACGCGCCGCCGTTCCCAGCGGCGCAAGCACCGGTGAACGCGAAGCCATCGAACTCCGCGACGGCGACAAGAAAAATTACCTCGGCAAAAGCGTCTGTAAAGCCGTCGCCAATGTCAACGACATCCTCGCCGATGAAATGATAGGCTACGATGCAACGGATCAGGCAGCCGTTGATGCCCGGATGATTGAACTGGACGGAACCGAAAATAAGGCGAAACTCGGCGCGAATGCGGTTCTCGGCGTGTCGCTTGCCGTTGCCAAAGCCGCAGCCGCCTTCACCGGTCAGGAACTTTACCGCTATCTCGGCGGAGCCGGCGCACGAATCCTGCCCGCTCCGATGATGAACGTTATCAACGGCGGCGCACACGCCGATAACGATGTCGATATGCAGGAATTTATGATTTTCCCGCTCGGCTTCGATTCCTTCACCGATGCAATCCGTGCCGGCTGCGAAACGTTTCACGCTCTCAAAAGCGTCCTGAAGAAAAAGGGCTATTCCACGAATGTCGGCGATGAAGGCGGTTTTGCTCCCGAATTGAAGAGTAATGAGGAGGCGTTGCAGGTGATTGTCGATGCCATCGGCAACGCCGGTTATGAACCCGGCAAGCAGATTTATATTGCGATGGATTGCGCTTCTTCCGAATACTTTAACAAGGAGAAGAAAACCTACACCATCGGCGGCAAGAAAAATCCCGCCAACGGAAAGGAATACACCAGCGCACAGATTACGGATTTGCTTGCCGGCTGGTGCGGGAAATACCCGATAGTGTCGATTGAAGACGGTCTTGACCAGAACGATTGGGACGGCTGGAAACATCTCACCGAGAAAATCGGCGGCAAAGTGCAACTGGTCGGCGATGATTTGTTTGTCACTAACGTTAAATGTCTGCAACAGGGCATCGACAACGGCATTGCGAACTCGATTCTTATCAAGGTGAACCAAATCGGCACGCTGACGGAAACGATTGAAGCGATACAGTTAGCTCACCGCAGCGGCTATACTTCGATTTCGTCTCACCGCAGCGGTGAAACGGAAGATGCGACGATTGCGGACTTGGCGGTTGCATTGGGAACGGGTCAAATCAAAACCGGTTCGGCGAGCCGGACAGACCGGATGGCGAAGTATAACCAGTTGATTCGGATAGAAGAATACCTTGGTGCGGCGGCGGTTTACGGCGGCCCGCTCTTCCCGAAGTTAAAAACGCGGAAATAAAAAGGATTCAGGAGCCGGCGGTGTCACGCG
>JAIRPZ010000193.1 GCA_031256755.1 Planctomycetaceae bacterium | reverse complement strand
ATAAAGATATGTCTCCCCGCCTGATACGCTCTATAATGTAATACAAAACGCAGCCAAACACAACGCCAAGTACAGTGTGAAAGAGAAGATCATTCATATCTCTAAAAATAGTGAAAACTCCAAAAACGCTGTCAGAAGCCGTCTAGCGTGTTCAGGGGCAGGGCAGGACAAAACCCTTACCCAATCCCCTGCACAAAACGATTAAAAAAGGAAATCATCGTTGTTATTATACCGAGCGGTGTTAAAAGTGCAACGAATGTCTACCGCATATCTGATTCGCCGGTTGCACTGCGCAGCAGCCGCGGCGGAGGCGGAAAATCACTCTCCAGAATGCTGCCGCTTGCAGGAACGGACGATTCTGTACGGGTTTGCCGATCAAAAGGGGAATAACCTGACGGCGGGAACGTGAGAGACGATTTGAACGGGTCCGAAACTTCCGGTTTTTTCGTTGTTGCTTTACCCGGCTGAAACAGTGCTTCCTCTGTCTCTCCGGTTTTCTTGACCGGTTTTTCCGGTAAAGCGGCAAACCCTCTTTTTTCCTGTTTCACCACTTCCGTCTTTAATGTATCCGCTGTCGGCGGATCCGTCTTCGGCGGTATAAAGATTGCCCTGCCGGAAGGCGGCTGCAATTCGTTACGGACAGGATCGGCAGGCGGGTTTTTCCGTCCCGAAGTTGATGACTCTTTTTCCGGTCCGTAGAGCGGTTGATTGAGCAAACTATCGAAAGAAAGACCCGGCGTACCGGCAATCGGCGTTGGCGTTTTTTGCAGCGGATTCTCTTGCGGCTGCTCTTCCTGAACAGGTTTCTTCGGGGACGGCTGCGGATGTATCACTTTTTCAAGTTCTACCGGCGGAAAAGGTGTAAACGCAATAATTTGCGATTTTTCACCCCGCGGAATCTGCGGAAACGGTTCCGGTTCGTTCTCCGGTGCCATTCCCGGTTTAATTTCCGTTGTTTTCTCCGCAAGCCGCGTATCGGGAACAATTTCCGGCGATTCCGGTACGGGAACCGGCGTATGATTCTGCACTGCCGTTTCCGGCTGTTTCGGGTTTGCATCCGCAACCGATTCAGCGGATTCTGCAACCGGCGTTTCGACCGTTTGCGTATTGACGGCAGCAATTTCGGTTTCCGCCGGGATTTGGACTTCGTCCGGCAAGGGTGCTGGAACGGGTGCCGGCGGAATCGGCTGCTCGGCAACAAGCGGTTCTGCCGGCGCAGGTGCCACAGCCGGCGTTTCGGCGGCAGGTATTTCAACAGCCGGATTTTCCGCAATCAGCAAATCGGTATTCGGACGCGGAGAAATCCGAATGTCCCTATGCCGTGCTTCCGCCGCTAATTTAGCGAATTCTTCTTTTTTTAACATTAAACGTATGGAACCGGCCGATGCCAAATCAGGATTTCTCCGGCTGCCTCGTATACTGAACACCGGTACGTTTTCCAACAAGAGTTGTTTTCCTTTTTCCCGGAGTCCGTTGTTGACGAAAAGTTCATTTCTCCGTTTGTTCAACTTACCGGCTCTTTCCTGAATACGGGGAATACTCCAAACATCAACCCGGAGATCCGCTGTGATCGGCGGCAATGCCGGTTTGCCGCCGTTTTTTTCATAGACAGGGGTAATATCAATATCGACCAGCCGGTTTCCGGCAGGGATAAAGGCGGTTTCCTCCGATGCGGCTGCGGGGGTAAGCATATCGTCGCAAATCGCACATCCGGCAGGGATCGGATAAGCCGGTGAACGGCGGTACACCTGCGAAAAAAGAGGAATGCTGTACGGCGGGATTTCGGAACGGGGAATTTCCTGATAGAAAACATCCGTGCCGGTGATTTCTTTTCCGACAGGAATGGTCCGTTTGGCAATCAGTATTTTTACCGTCCGGTCTTCTGCTTTTTTTCCGGCGGAGTTTTTCCATGGCTCAAGAATACAGTTCCGAACCGTGAATGCACAGCACATTCCAGCCGCAAAAACAGAAATGAGAATGATCCACGAGGACAGCCGCATAAAAAATTCCGGTGTATTGACCGGGGTGAGCCGCAATTGTTGAGAACACAACAGCACGTCTCCTATCGGCAATTTTCCCCAGCCCGCTCAATGAAAAATGAAAGGAAAAATAACGACACGAGATGTCAGGACACGTTCATTTTCACATCAACCGTGCCGAGTAATTTTTCGGCAAGATCGAAATCCGGCGGAAGTTCATCCGGCAAGACCGGAATATCCGGCATTGATTTTTGCACCGGCGGAGGATTCCGCAAACGCCCGCAAGAGCAGACGTTCAGCGAATCACGGTTGATCCGGCAATAGCGTTCATCATTTTGCAGGAGAACTTTATCGGCTTCGGAGAGAGAATCAACCGGCAAAAACGTGGTCACCACAGCCGTTGTTCCATAAAAACAGCAACTGACAATGAACCACTGATTCTGGAAATAGCAGGCGAAACGTCCGCGGCGGCGTTTATCCTCCGGGAGCATGACCGCATTTTTCCCGTTTTGCAGTGTCTTGCAAAACAAATCCCACTTCTTGCCGGAAAAGCGGATACCGTACCGCATTTCCAGCCGTTCTTTCGCATGCGGCGGAATAATCCAAGTGAGAATTGTCTGCATAAACAATTTTGCACAACGTATTTATATCCGTATTTATATCCGAAACCTTCCGGCAATACCTTGTACCTGTTTGGCACTGCCGGACAATTCCCCAGCCATAGAAGCCGTTTCCTCTGCATTGGCGGACTTTGCTGCCGTACCCGCGTTCAATTCTCCGATTTCGCTGCTTAATTGATTCAGCCGTTCCGACTGCGAAACCGCATTTCCGCTGATTCGGGAGATTAAATCATTCACCTTGCTGACTTCTTCGGCAATATGCGTCAGCGACTCTGCCGTCCGATTTGCCGTTTGACTGCCGCACTCAACCTGACGAATCGTCTGCTCAATCATCGCAGCGGTCTCTTGCGCCGACTTTGCACTCCGTACGGCCAGATTCCGAACTTCTTCTGCAACCACCGCAAAACCTTTCCCGTATGTGCCTGCTCTCGCCGCTTCCACCGCCGCATTCAATGCCAGCAGGTTCGTTTGGCAAGCAATGCCGTCAATGACCCGAATGACATTTTTGATTTCCTGCGACTCCTTTGTGATGTCTCTCATTGATTGCAGCATTTTTGTTACGTTATCCTGACCGGTTTTTGCCGCATCCCTTGCGGAATGAGCCGTATCCGCCGCTTCTTTGGCGAGATCGGCATTTTCCGCTGTTTGTCCCGCAACTTCGCGGATTTGGTCTGTCATACCGGCAATCTGTGCGGCATCTTTCTGAGCGGCATAAGAAAGATTTTCACTTGCTGCCGCCAATTGAGCGGCATTGTTCCCGACATCGCCGGAAATTTTTGTCAGGATACCGATGGACTCCCGAAGCGATGATGTCATTACGGACAAGGCTTCTCCAAAGGAATCTCTGCCGGAAGCGATGACAACTTCCTGCGTTAAATCCCCCTGCGCAATGCTTCGTGCGAGCGTTGCCCGGATTTCAATCATCTGCGCCGCATGATCCAGCGCATCGGCTAAAACACCGATTTCATCTTTACGCTGCAAATGAAGCCGCCCCGAAACATGACCGGATTCAATATCTTTCGCCAAGGCGACTCCTTTATTGAGCGGCTGCACAATTCCCTTTGCCGTAAAGTAGGCAAACGGAATCAACACTGTCATACCGGCAGTAAGCACAATGATTGTCAAAATGTACTGAATACGGAGGATACGGTTTCCTCGTCTCTCGACTTCATCAATATAAGCGAGAGAATGTTGATTCAGCGCAGCGAGTTTGGCAAGCAGACCGTTTGCCAGCGAAATAATTTCTTGGGAAAAATGAGAGACAGCGGGTTGAAAATCGCCGGTGTTCCAACGTTTGATCAATGCGCTGCCGGAATCATGGACTTTGAGGTGATCATTTTCGATCCCTTCAAACTCTTTTTTGATTTCGGGATCAAGATATTCAACGATTTCTTTTCCTTCGGAATAATACCATTTTCCGAAAACGCAGAGTTTTCCGTCGGTTTGAATATTCAGGTCGGGATTTTTGGTAAGCAAAGCGTGATAAATCGTGCATAGCCAGTTAATATGGGCATTTTCGGCAGCGATAATCTGCGAGCGGAATATCTCATAACGGTTTTCCAAGACCTGATTGGAGTGATGAAAATTACCGCAGACAACAGCAATGGAGGCCACAATGACCGCCAGAAGGATACCGAAGATACCGGTTCCGAGGATTCGTGTGAAAACACTCATCGTTTTCCCTTTCTTTGCCCGCTGCTGCGGGCTGTGAGAGAGTTCGCGAGTTCATCATAACACGCGAGATTATAACATACAAAAAAGAAAAAGGGCAATAGGGGGAGGTATGCCGCCCGCTAAGTTTCCCCCTTGCCGGACAATTTTCCCCATTTTTGCTTTCCGCTGTTGACAATTCGCCGGTTTCGGGGTATACTTCCCATGTATACGTCACGTCGGCGTAGTTATTTTTTTTCACCCTTTATAAAAAGGAAAAATACCATGCGTACAAAAATTTTCACCCCGGGACCCCAACACACCGCCCAACCCCAACCAACCCCCCCCATGCGTCGAAAAATCGCCAAAACCACGGGGGGGGGGTTACGTTCGAAACAGCGTTAACAGTGTAAGCACTGTTTCCCGCTCTTTGGGCTTCACTTTGGTCGAACTCTTGGTCGTGATCGCCATTATCGGCATGCTTATCGCCTTACTTTTACCGGCCATTCAGCAAGCCCGCGAAGCCGCAAGGCGTATGCAATGCAGCAGCAACCTGAAACAATGGGGACTCGCTGCCCATAATTACAACAATGCCTACGGGACATTGCCTCCTTACGATATTCAGCAGAACTGCCACAAAGGACCGTCACTGTCCGGCTC
>JAIRPZ010000138.1 GCA_031256755.1 Planctomycetaceae bacterium | reverse complement strand
GGTTATCGGGTGACCGCCCGCGGCTCGCTGCCGCAGCCGTTATCGTTTCAAGACACCGGTTTCCGCTGTGCGGAATAAACTGTACTTGCTCCCGTCCGGTACAACAAGCGGTACGATATGGCCGGTTCGATCCGGCGGTTGTCTATGTGTTCGCCAAAAATCCACTTCAAAACCGGTCATCAATACTTGATTCCGATGATAAATTGCATTGACAAAAAACAGTGATTATATCAATCTGGACTTCAGAGATTTTCCCTCCGTTGTTGTCTATTTATCAGCAGTTGCAATACCGAAACCGATATTGTGGGCAATGAAAAACAACGCCGAACGGAAACAATACTATACGCTACTGCCGTTTACAAAGCGGGAGAAAACAAGATTCGGCAGGGCATTATAATTTTTTCAAAAAACCGGAAGGAAAAAATTGTAATCTTTTCATAAATACAGAGGAAAAAATCGGGAAGGAAAATCGAAATTGATCAAAAAATTTCAATACAAAAGATTTTTTCTGCGTAGAAATTCACAGGAAATACAGCAATCATGCGCTAATCCTACGCGATGCTTTCTGCCCATTCGCCGCCCGCTGTCGGAAATTTGGCACGGAAACTGCTTTATCCTTTATTCAGAATGGATACCGCCTGCAAAAAACAGGATAAACCGGAACTTGAATAAACGTAAAGATTGACTATAATTGTGCGAACGCAGAGAGGAATGGTGGATTATGCTCCGAACCGCAACTGAAACGTTAAGTGTTACAACTTGTGATTGGTCTGACTGGACAGATGAAGACCTGCTCGTCGAATACCGCTGCACAGGACAGCGGGATGCCTTTGAAGAACTCGTTCATCGGTACGAGCGGGAGTTGTTTGCCTATTTGTACCACTACCTTCGGAATGCCGCTGCCGCAGAAGACACGTTCCAAAAAACATTTATGCAAGTGTGGCAGCAGTGCAGCCGATTTGACGAAACAAGGGAATTTCGTCCATGGCTGTACCGGATAGCAACCAATCTTGCCATTGATCACTGCCGCCGTGCAAAAAACAATCCGGCGATGAGTGCGGTGAGCATTGACGACGAAAACGAAAACACGGAGAAATTGACCATTGCCGAAACGATTTGCGGAAAAGAACCGATACCGGACGAAGAAGCCAGCGAAAGGGAACTCGTTTTCAAAGTCCGGGACGCGGTTGCCCAGTTGCCGGATCATCTCCGGCAGGCGGTTTATATGGTCTATTTTCAGGGTTTAACCTATCGGGAAGCCGCTGAAAGTGCCGGAGTCCATTTCGCAACCCTTTCGGGACGCGTGAAATCTGCCATTGAAAAACTGAACCGGCTGTTAAAAAATGCCGGATAGAAAATGGTGAGTTGACCGCCGTTAGCGGCGGTTCACGAACAACGGATACAAACATGCAGGAACGAGAACAGGAACTTTTGCTTGGTTATTTAATGAATGCTTTGGATCGTCAGGAGTCCGCCGGAATTGAGCGTGACCTGCTCCGGCAACCCCGGCTGCGATCCGAATTGGCGGCATTGCAGCAGCAAATCGCACCGCTTGATTACCTCAATGATCCGATTCTTCCGCCGCCGTTCCTTGCTGAAAAAACGTGTGCAAAAATCTGGGCGGCTGCCAATTCTACCGCCGGCGGAACGACCGCTCCCGAACACTTGTCAAAAAATCACCCGTCAAAAAATATGGGCAATACTGCTTTGAATTCCGCATTGAAACCCTCACAAGAATTTGCGTTGGAATCCGCTTTGATTCCGGCACTTGATCCGATATTCAAACCGGTGCCGGAACCGGCGGCCGGAAAAACTTCCTGTCCGGGAACCGGCACCGAAAAACTTGCGGCGGGTGAAATCCGCAAACCGCGGCGGTCTGTGCCATGGATAGGGCTGATTGCCTCGGTTTCGGTCGGAATTATTCTTGCGTTTCTGGCATTTCCGATGATCCGCCGGGCAGGAAGAGAAACGACGAATTACATTACGCAAACCCACATGAATGCGATCAATCAGCGGGTTGATCATTTTGAGCAGATTCATGTCAAGCCGAATCCTTCGGAACCCGCCGGAGAGTCCAATATATTTAATTTGGCAACTTCCGGCTGGCAGAAACTGCCGCCGCAGGCGGCAACCGATTTTCTTTCCGAACAGTCGCCGTACCCTTCCCATGACATCATTCTCTCTGCGGCGCAGCCCTCTGTTCAACCGGTCAATAACGGAGGTTTGCCGGCGGCGGTGATTCGGGGACAGGATCGGCCATTTCCGTTTGAATGGAGTTATCCAGACATTCCGTTGTCGTTAGATACCCGAAGTGCCGGCGATCAAATTCTCATCACGGATCCGGCAATAAAAATCCCGCTGCGGTCGGCTTATGGACAAGATATTCTGATGAAAGACGGGCGAATTTTCTTCCGTATTCTTCCGGGAACCGAAAAATCAGCCAAACCGTAAAACACCGCATCGGAATTGAAAGAAACGGCATTGCAAAACGAGCAGACACCGATGCAGTGGAACACAGTTGTATTAAGCGATTGCATTGAAGGAATGTCGCAAATCGAAAGCGGGACAGTTGACCTTGTGTTTGCTGATCCGCCGTTCAATATCGGCTATGCTTACGATGTTTATGATGACAAGCGTTCTGACGAAAGTTATCTCCGCTGGTCAAAGGACTGGATGACAGAGGTTTACCGGATATTGAAACCGGGCGGAACATTTTGGCTTGCGATTGGCGATGAATATGCTGCCGAACTGAAAGTGTGCGGCACGCGGGAAATCGGTTTCATCTGCCGGAGTTGGGTTGTTTGGTACTACACTTTCGGCGTGCATTGTACAAAAAAATTTACCCGGTCGCATATTCATTTGTTTCACTTTGTCAAAAATCCGAAGGACTTTACGTTCAATGACGAATTGATACGTGTTCCCAGTGCGAGACAACTGCGATACAACGACAAGCGTGCCAATCCGAATGGTCGGCTGCCGGACGATACGTGGATTCTTAATCCGAAGGATTTAGAGCAGGAATTCGGCGGTGACAAGGACACGTGGCTTTTTTCCCGTGTTTGCGGCACGTTTAAAGAGCGCGAGGGCTGGCACGGCTGCCAAATGCCGGAATCGCTGCTGGAGCGGATAATTTTGGTTTCAAGTTGTGAAGGGGAAAAAGTTCTTGATCCATTTGCCGGCAGCGGGACAACTTTGGCAGCCGCAAAAAAACTGAACCGTCAGTATCTCGGATTTGAAATTTCTGAAGAGTACCGGGAGCAATGCCTTCGCCGGATTGAAAAAGCGGATACGGATTCCCTTTTTTTGAGATCAAATCAGTAATGAAGAAACAGTGACCGTTTTGTTCCTCCGTTTTTGTCTTTCTGATTTTAACAATTTTCATTAGTTAAGAGACACACCGGCTGTGCAGCCAGAGTCCAGAGCGGCTGGCGAATGTTTGCCGCTCTCACGTGTTGTCACCAATGACCGTCCGGTAAGGACGTGGCATATTCTGAAAAACCGTTAAAATTGTTCTTTTTCAGCACAATTTTCCTGAAATTCAGGCGGCAAAAATTGACTTTTCCCCGGTTACCGATTAGAATAACCGCGTACATCTGTGCGGTAGTCCGGTACGGAGCGGTTAAGGAATAAACGCTGTTTCCGCCGGGTTGTCCGCAAGAAAAACACATCGGAAATTGAAACGTAATGGCGACTTCAGCAGAACTTAATTCATTGACCGCAGCGGATTTGGGAACGCTTGCCAAAAAAATAGCCGTACCGGGTTGGTCGAAAATGCGCAAAGAAGATTTGGTACGTACTCTCGCGGCGAAATCCCGAAACCGAACCATCAATGACATTATCAGCAAATATATCAACGGCGGTTTCAAATCAAAATCTGTTCCGGCAAAACCTGTAAAAACTGCCGAAACACCGAAAAAACAGGCAAGTTCCAAGAAAACGGAAGTAAAGGAACCGAAGAAAGAAAAAAATCCGCCCAAACTGCCGGCACCGGAACCGAAACCGGTTGAACCGCCAAACAACGTAACGATTGCTCTGCCGAACTTTTTAGGGAAAAAGGGCTTGCGGCGCGACATCAGCACCAGAGCCGATGAAAGCAAACCGGATCGTCTCGTTCTGATGGTGCGTGATCCGTTCTGGCTTCATGCGTATTGGGAAGTCGGGCAGAAAACAATGGAACGGACAAAAGTATCGCTCGGACACCTTTGGTATTCGTCCATTCCGGTATTGCGGCTGTTCCGGCTGTTTTCCGACGGAATGAGTGCGCCGAAGCGGCAGTTGCTCCGGGATGTTCCGGTTCACGGCGGCGTGAACAACTGGTATCTTGACGTTATCAATCCCCCTTCGTCGTTTTTGGTCGAACTTGGCTATCTGACAAAAGAGAAAAAATTTCTTGCTGTTGTTTCCAGCAATATCGTTGAAACTCCGCAGCAGCAGGTCATTGATGAGTTGGATAAACTTGACGGAAACTGGAAAGGCGTTGCCGATGATTTGGGACGTGTTTTCAAATTGAGCAGCAGTACCGACGGGAACAATCAGGAACTCAAAGAGGTGCTTGAAGAACAACTCGGCAGACCGATGTCGCAGCAACTTTTGTCGAGATATCGGATTGCCAAACAGGGCAGTATCGAAAAAACCCGGCGCAATTTTCATTTCAGCGTTGATGCCGATCTGATCATTAAGGGAAAAGCCGATCCGAATGTGCAGATCACGGTTCGGAATGAACCGGTGGTGCTGAATCCTGACGGAACGTTTTCGGTACGGTTCGGTTTACCGGAAAAACGGCATCTGTTTCCGATTGAGGCGGAAGGCAGCGACGGAGTGGAAATGCAGCGGATTATTTTGACGATTGAACGGAACACCCGCATCCTTGAAACCGTTATTCAGGAACCGAATGAAGAGGATTGATGCTGTGCGGCGCGGCGGACGTTTGCCGGCATTTTGTGCTGCTGTTTTTTGACTGCCGTTTCAGCGGCAACGGTTTGAAACGGCAGCCCTGTACTGCATTGTATTATTCTTCTTTGCTGTTCTCTTTCCTGTCTTTTTTCTCTGTAAAGAATTCGGCGACGAAATCGCCGAGTTTGCTGAAAAAATTTTTCTTTTCCGGCAAAGTATGTTCGCCTTCCAATTCAGCGAGTTTTTGCAGCAGTTTCCGGTGTTCGGCTTTCAACTTGCGGGGGACTTCGATATAAACCTGAATATGCAGATCACCGGCAATGTTCCGGCGGGGAACAGGCATGCCTCTGCCCCGAAGCGTGATGACATCGTTGTTTTGCGTACCGGACGGAATGGTGATATTTTCCCGACCGTCCAATGTCGGAATCTCAATTTCCGCTCCCAGTGCCGCTTGCGGATAACTGATCGGAACCCGGCAAATCAAATCCTGCCCTTCCCGCTGGAAAAGCGGATGCTGCTTGACCGTAATGAAAACGTAACAATCCCCCGGCGGTCCGCCTTCGGGACTTTTTTCACCTTCGCCCTGCATTCGAAGCCGGGTTCCGGTATCGACACCTGCCGGTATTTTGATTTCCCGATTGACCGTTTGCGGGATCAAACCGCTTCCCCGGCAGTCGGGACACGGGTCGGTAATGATGGCACCTTCTCCCCGGCACTTCGGGCAAGTTGTTTGGATCGAAAAAATACCGGTGGATTGTGTAATTCGCCCTTGTCCGCCGCAGTAAGGACATCTTTCCGGTTTCTTGCCCGGTTTGGACCCGCTGCCGCTGCATGCGGTACACGTTTCGTGCCGCCGGAACGTAATTTCCTTTGTAATGCCGCGTGCGGCTTCGTGCAGGTCAATTGTCAGATTGCAGCGGACATCGTTGCCGGGAGCCGGTGCTCTGTGTCCGCCGGTTCGGTGACCGCCGCCGAAAAACGCCCCGAAAATATCGCCGAAGGCACCAAAAATGTCGTTAACATCATGAAACTGCGAACCGCCGCCGTTTGCTTCGAGACCGGCGTGACCGTATTGGTCGTAAAGGGCGCGTTTTTCGGGATTGCCGAGGATTTCGTAGGCGGCGGCACAGAGTTTGAATTGTTCGACGGCTTCGCTGTCGCCCGGATTCCGGTCGGGATGATACTTCATCGCAAGTTTTCGGTAAGCGGCGGCAATTTCATCTTTCCCGGCATTGCGGGGGACACCAAGGACTTCGTAGTAATCTGGCTTCGGCATTGTTTTCCTGTTCTTTTCTTTATGCCGATATTGTCCGAAAACACCGGAACGTGTCAAGGGCGGGTTTACGTTTTTCGCGAATGTTTTCGGGCAGCCCGTTCTTTCCTGTTGACAAAAAGAAAACTTAACCGGATACTATCGAATTCATCCTTTAAGAAGTACCGGCGTTTCTGTACCAAAATCGCCGTACAGCATTTCTCCCCTATTTTGCCACTCATTATGTTACGAAAATTATTTTGCGGAATTTCCTTTTGTGCCTGTATTGTCTGGCTGTTGTTTGCATCCGCTGTGTTTGCCCAGCCGGATTTGAATCGGAAACATAAGGTCTCGGTTGTTGAAACCGGTTCGGATTTGTACCGGTTTGAAACGTTCACCGTTGATGCTCATCATCATTACCGCATTACGGTTGCCGTGCCGAAAAAAACACCGCCGGAACACGGATTCGCAGCCTTGTATCTGCTGGACGGCAACGCCGTTCTCGATGATTGGAATGAAGACCTCTTTGCAAACTGCGGCGGCAATTTACCGGTACTTGTTTGTATCGGTTATGAAACCGATTTGCGTTTTGACGTGAAGGCAAGAGCGTTGGATGACACGCCGGTTCAGCGAACCGGTCAGGCACCGCCGGTTGATTTTCAGGGACGTACCGGCGGCGGAGCGGATAAATTTGCCGAAATTATTGAAACAAAAATCAAACCGAAAGTTGAAAGCATCGTCAAAACCGACAAACAGCGGCAGGGAATCTGGGGACATTCTTACGGCGGACTGTTTGTGCTGAACACGCTTTTCCGGCATACGGAAATGTTCCGGTATTATTACGCTGCCGACCCGTCGTTATGGTACGGCGAGGGATTGATACTGCATCACAAAGAGACGTTTTTGGAAACGTTTCCGCACGATGCGCAAAATTTGCAAAAGGCACTGAAGAAAGAAGTCCGCTTGACGCTGATGACCGGCAGCGGTTCATTGCCGAATCATCAAACGGCGAATCGTCAGACGGCGGCTCAACCAACGTCAAATCATCAAAAAGAAAAGATGGCAGTTCCGTCCGATGCTGCGGAAACGATGGTCAAACAATTGAAACCGAAATTGACGGATGCGGTTTTCCTGCATTACGATTTAACTCACGGCGCGATGTTTGGTCACGCATTAAAAGAAAGTATCCGGCTGTTTTCACGTTTGTAAATCTTATATTGGTGAAAATACGCCGCCGCTTCGTTTTTTGCCAAAGCGGCAGGCGTTTTTCACGTTGTGATCGTTTCCTCACCGCTCTTCAATGTTTCTGGACAAGGACACACATCAATCAAACGGGTCCCAATGAAAACGCGGATCAATTTGTTTGAAAACTTCTTCAAAATTCTCTAAATCTGTGGAAAAGCAATCATATCGTTTGCAGAATTCTTTGGCAAAACTGTAAAAACAGTATTTCCGCAAACATGGTATGAATAATGATAACGGGCGTTTTTAATTCTAATTGATGTTTTATAGATGCCGTCTTGTTCCGATAAACGGATAAAATGATCATCAATGATAATTTTATCGTCACGGTGAAGTA
>JAIRPZ010000080.1 GCA_031256755.1 Planctomycetaceae bacterium | reverse complement strand
GGCGTGCGGTTGACGCAAGCGGGGTTTTCGGATTAAAATAGGGCATCCGTTTTGACGGCGGATGTTATTCAGGGAAATCAACAATGAATGCAGCGGCTGATCTGCCGGAGCAGATTGATTATTGGAATGAGCAGTTGCGGGGTGCGGAACCGCCGCGTATTCTGCAATGGGCTGTCGACCGTTTCGCGCCGAAACTGACGATGGCGACTGCACTGGGCGTAACCGGCTGCGTGATTCTGCATTTTCTGGCGAAAATTACGCCGAAGATTCCCGTATTCAACATTGATACCGGTTATCAGTTTCCTGAGACGCTGGCATTGCTGGCGCGTATGGAAAAAGAATACGGGATGACGATTGAACGCAGGACGGCCGGAACGACGGCGGCGGAATATGAGAAGTTGAACGGCGGAGCGGTGCATTTAACGGATTCCGTCCGCTGCTGTTATGAACGCAAGGTGTCTGTTCTTGAACAGACCGCACGGCAGTATGATGCATGGATAAGCGGGATCCGCCGCGACGAGTCGCCGTCAAGAGCCGGCACGGAAATTGTCAGTTGGGATAAAAAGTTTCATCTGGTCAAAATTGCACCGCTTGCTTATTGGACGAAAAAACAGGTTTGGTCGGCGGTGATCTATGAACATATTCCGTACAATCCTCTTTACGATCAGGGTTATGCGAGTATCGGCTGTGCGCCGTGTACGCGTCCGGTTCAGACCGGTGAAGATGAGCGTGCCGGACGGTGGCCGGGGCAGGCGAAGACGGAATGCGGACTGCATCCCGAAGACGTGTCGCGGATCAATGCGCAGTTGTAAACGGAGTTCTCCCTTTTTGCGTTTGGAGGAGACCCTGCCGGCGTTGCTTTTTTCTTCCGAAAGATGATATAATCTCTCTTACTATGCCAGACGCAGCCGCTCCCAACCGGGGTGTTGACCGGATGTTGGTCCGCCTCGAACACCTCGACAAACTTCTCAACCTCGCCGGTGAAGTGATCATCACCAGTTCAACTCTGCATGAACTCCAGCGGGATATGTCCGATGCCGTCACACACCGCCGCCCGATGACCGACGGCAATCTGCAAATCATCAAGTCCGCCGATGAAGCGTCCGCCCGCATTTCCCAAGACCTCCACGATCTTGTGATGGCGATCCGTATGGTTGAAATCGGCGAAACGTTCAAACTCTTCCGCCGCCCCGTCCGCGATCTCGCCCGGAATCTCAAAAAAGAAATCGAACTCAAATTTGAAGGCGAAAAAGTCCTCGTCGATAAAGCCCTCGCCGAACGTCTGGTCGAACCCGTTCTGCACATGCTCCGCAATGCCGCAGATCACGGACTTGAAACACCGATGGAGCGTCTGCATGACGGGAAAAATGAAACCGGCATCATTCTGCTCAAAGCCGCCGAACACGAACACGAAACGGAAATTGTCGTTTCCGATGACGGACGCGGCATTGACGAACAAAAAATCTCCGACCGCGCTCGGAAACTCGGACTGGTGCGTTTCGGCGAACAGCCCTCGCTGCTGCAAATCCTCTGCATGTCCGGCTTTTCCACCAAAGAGAAAGCAACGGACACTTCTGGACGCGGTGTCGGTCTTGATCTTGTCAACAATATGGTTGCCGAGTTCAACGGAACCATCGAATTGGAAACTTCCCCGAAACAGGGAACCACGATCCGTCTCCGTATTCCGAAACTGAAAGCAGTCAACATTATTGATGCCCTCATTGTCCGCTGCAACGAAACGCTCTATGCCCTTGCCATCGATCAAGTTGTCAGTTTGCAGGGAATCAAATCGGATCAAATTCAGGCATCAATGGATCGGGAACGGTTTATCAAATATCTCGGCACGCCGCTGGCTCTGTTCGATTTGTCGGAACTGCTCGGCAGCGAACCGACAAAACTGGATAACCCCGAAGTTGTGCCGATTGTCATTATCGAAGGCAAAAAAGAAAAAATCGCCTGCATCGTTTCGGAATTCCTTGCTCCGTCCAAATTAGTGAATGTCCCGCTTGCTAAAGATATGTTCAATCGGGACGTGACCGGTATTGCCGGCACGTGCATTATCAGCGGCGGGCGTGTCGGAATGACGGTGGACATCAACACAACGGTTGCGAAAGCGGTCGGCGAACCGCTCGCGGTTGATGAAGGGCATGACGATGCCGCATCGTTTACGGAAGAGAGCGTTTCTTCTCCTGCTCCTGTCCGTCATGATGCGGTTGAATTCGGCGCATCTATGCCTTCTTCAACGGCAACGAAACATTCGCAGGACGAATTGATTGCCAAGTCGAAATTGTCGGCGCAGCGGGACAGAATTGCCGCCCGAATGGAAGAGACGAGTCAAAAAGATTTGACCGATACGGACATTTCGGACTTGCTCACGGAATTATCTCGCGGCTTAATGGAATTGCAGGACACGCTGCTGACGCTGGAAAATGACAAGGATGCGGAGTTAATGAAAGAGGCCTTCCGGCGGCTTCATGCGGCAAAGGGGAATTTTACAATGCTGGGTGTCAGTGCTTCGGCAAATCTTGCCCATAATTTGGAAACACTGCTCGACCATGTCCGCAAAGACCGGATTGAAATGTCGCAGGAATTGATGGACATCATGCTGGACGGAGTCGGCGAACTCAATACGGCAACCAAGATACTTCCGCAAACGGTGCCGGGCGATAATGCGGCACTGCTTGACCGGATCGGTGCGGTGATGCAGACCTTGAACAGGGATCAGCCGGTTACCGACCCGGATCAGTTGCTGGGAACGTCTTTTACGCTGGTGCCGGCCGTGGAACTGCAACTGCTCGGAGCGTTGAAACAAGGGGCGCAGGCGTATGAAACATTTATCCGTTTCACACCGGGCAGACAGGCGGAATTTCTGGTGGCGTATTTAACGCTGCGGAAATTATGTTATCACGGCACGATACTGGCAACGCTTCCGAGCATTGCGGACATTGAAAACGGACACTGCGGCACAGCGATGAAAGTGCTGTGGGCATCGCCGTTAAAGCCGGAGGAACTGAAAGCCGCCATTGACCGCTGGGCTTCGCTGTTTAACATTGCGGAACACCAAAGTATGCCGACAACGGTTTTCCGCTACGATGCCAATGCGGAAATATAATAAGACGGCAGACGGCAGTTTGCAGACAGCAGCAAGAAAAAGAATTCCCCTTCTGCTGTCTTTTCCTCCTCTGCTGCCGTCTGTCGTCTGCAATCTGCCGTCTTCTCCTCCTTTTCTGCCGTCTGCAAACTGCCGTCTTCCTTTCCCCTCTTCTGCCGTCTGCAATCTGCTGTCTGCGAACTCCAATGCGAACTGCCGTCTTTTCCCCGCATGGAATTATGTTATCATTACGTTTTCCCGTTCAACTTGGAGATACCGCCATGTACCGAATCGTTTTTGCCCTTTCTTTACTCCCGTTTTCCTTTCTCGCCGGTCAGGACTTCAGCAAACGCACCGCCGAAATCGCCGCTTTCCTGCCGGAAAAACCCTTCTGCATCGGCAGACCCGTCACCGACCGCCATGCATGGGAAGCGTTGCCGGAAAACAATTTTGTTCAACTTGCGGAAAAAATCGCCGCAACCCCCATCCCCGACCTGACAGAAGAACTCTACAAAGAATATTTCCGTAACGGAAACAGAAGAAACTATCAGAACGCCCAGCAACAGAAATACGGCCGCCTTTCTCTCCTGACGCTCGCCGAATGTCTCGAAAACAAAGGACGCTTCCTCAAACCGCTCGAAGAAGTCATCCGCTCCGTCTGTGCCGACCGGAGTTGGCTGCTGCCCGCACATGACCGGAACAACGCCTCAGTCTATGACGGCAAAGAAGAATTCATCGACCTGTCTTCGTCCTATATCAGCGCGGAACTCGGTCTTGCCGATTCGTTCCTCGGCACTCAACTTCAGCCGGAAATCCGAAAAATGATTCGGGAAAATGTCCGGCGGCGGACGTTTTTGCCGTATGAACAGTCAGTCCGTTCCGGCATCAACGGACAAAATAAGTGGATTACCGCAGCAAACAACTGGAACAGTGTTTGTCATGCCGGTGTTGTTTGTGCGGCATTAACGCTGATTGACGAACCGCAGCAAAGGGCTTGGTATATTGCTGCCGCCGAACAGTTCATGGTTCCGTTTTTCCGCGGTTTTACACCGGACGGTTATTGTTCAGAAGGCATCGGCTACTGGAACTACGGATTCGGTCATTTCGTTTATCTTGCCGAAATGGTGTATCAGGCGACCGGCGGCAACGTGGATTTTTTTGCGATACCGGAAGTGGCGGCGTGTGCGCTGTTTGCTCCGAAAATGGAAGTGGCAGCGCATCAGTTTGCGGCATTTGCTGACTGCCGGCCGGATGCCCGACCGGATGCTGAGCTGCTGAAGTTTTTGAACCGGCGGATGCAATGGGGAGACAACGGTTTGGACTGTTTCCAAAATAAACTGGACGGACATTTGAAGAGAACGGCGGTTTTTTGTTTTCCGAATTCTGCATCGGAAAAGCCGCTTGCTGCCGGCAAGACCCCGCCGCTTTCGGATTTCCGCAGTGAATTTACGGATGCCGGCATTCTGATTTGCCGTCATCCGTCCGGCGGAGAGCGTGCCTTGCATTTTGTCTGCAAGGCGGGGCATAATGCAGAACTCCATAATCACAATGACATCGGCTCTTTTACGGTGATGTATGCCGGTACGTTGCCGGTGCTTGACCCGGGCGGCGAGGTTTATACCCGGCGGACATTCAGCGACAAACGTTATGACAGCAATCTGCTCAATTCTTTCGGGCATCCGGTGCCGGTCATTAACGGGCAGCGTCAAAAGACCGGTAAACAATTTTCCGGTAAAATTGTTACAAAAACATTTACGGACGAAAAAGATGTCTGTACTATAGATTATGCTGCTGCTTATGGTTTGCAAGAAATCCGAAAACTGGAGCGGACGTTTACATTCATGCGTCCGGCTGATGCGCCGAACTCGCTGACCGTTGAGGACAATATTCTTCTTGAACCGGCCGGCACGTTTGAAACGGCGTTGCTGACTTATGAGGCGTGGCAACGTCAAGAAAACGGAGACGGCAGTTTGCATGGCGGAGTTGTCCTGATTGGCCGGGCGGGAAAACAGACAGCGGTCAGTTTTTCGGCGGAGGCGGACGGCAGGGCGGTTTTGCCGGTCGTCACGGATTCGGAAATTGACGAAGACGCAATGGCAGGGCGCAAACCGGTACGGCTGGCATTTGCTGTCAAAGAACCGGCAAAAAAGATACGCATGACAATGGTTTTCACGTTGCCGGAGACGGCAACGTCCTCGGCTGTTCGGAACCCTGCTGCCGCGCATTAAGCCGTTTATTTTGACAGGCAAGGCACGGAAGGCGGTGAAAAATGAAAAACGGAAAATGGAAAAGGTGTTATCATCAATCAATGAAAGCACGGCGGCATGTTTGGAAATACAATATAAGGTGTTTCGGACATCGCTGCGGAACTACTCTTCACTGCTGTAATTCGGTGCTTCCTGCGTAATGACAATATCGTGCGGATGGTTTTCTT
>JAIRPZ010000060.1 GCA_031256755.1 Planctomycetaceae bacterium | reverse complement strand
GGGGGCGTGAACTGCGGACGGCTGGACGGCAGCGTCTTTTTCGTTACGGATAATATTGACACCGGCGGCTTGCCGAAAAGTTTGGTCGGGAAATTTCTGACAGGTCCCAGCCCGTTCGGCGTTGGGGGCGCCCTCGGAACGCCCCAAGGCGGAGAAAGCGACTAGCCGTAAAGAAATGGATCATGGATGAATTAGGTTGCAGACAGCAGATTGCAGACCGCAGCAGAAAAGATTTTTTCTTGCTGCTGTCTGATGTCTGCCGTCTTCCTGATTATCAATTTTCAATGAAAAGAACAACCTTTAACAATCACACACAAACATGAGAACATTAACAACCATGACACTCCTTTTCGTAACAATAACAATCATCGGCTGCTCTTCAGGTGCAAGAGTCGGCGGCAGGGTTTTGTACGACAGCGGCGAACCGGTCGCTTGGGGAGTCGCCGTTTTTGAAGCGGACAAGAACATTTACCGGGGACGTATTCAAAATGACGGTCGTTTCTCGCTCGGCGGCATTACAGAAGGAGAACCGATTCCCTTCGGCAAATACAAGGTTTGGTTTTCCAGCACGGAGCGGGTTGCCGAAAACGGCGACGATTTGATTCCGCAACTAACGGAAGAATTTACGTCATCGGAACAAACGCAACTCTTTGCGGAAATCATTCCCGGCGGAACACGGCGGTTTGATTTTACGGTCAAGCGGCATCCGAACTGGAACAAGCAGCCGGGTAAAAAATAAAACCGGCATTGTTTTTGCGTTAACGGTTTGGATTTTCCAAAAAATGCTTGCCCCAAGAGATGATTCCTTTTTTTGCTGCCGGAAAACCGAGGGCTTCTACGGAAGCCGAATCGGCCGCATCCGCACTGCCGATCACCCCTTCTTTGCAGCACCGGACGGCTTCTTCATACATCGGAAGAAAAAGACGGCGGACAATTTCTGTTTCAGAAATCCTGCTGTTGCTGTTTAAGAACTGCGGTCTCGGTTCGCCGCAGCCGTCCCCGGAAACGGCGTTGCGGTAGGTCATAAATCCGGTTCCCGATTTGCGTCCCATCTCGCCGCGTTCAATCAACTGCAATAATACCGGGTGCGTCACTGCACGTTCAGGAAACGCTTTGAATAAAACCCAGCCGGCGTGCAGGACAACATCAAGTCCGATTTCGTCCATCAACCGGAACGGTCCCATTTTCATGCCGAAATTCAGGGCAGCCGTTTCAATTTGCCGTAAATCAATCCCTTCTTCGAGCAAGGACAATGCCGCAGAGAGCAGCGGATGCAGGATGCGGTTCACCAAGAAACCGGGGGAATCGCCGACTGTAATCGGGTATTTTCCGATTTTTTGTGCGTGGTGTACGGCGGCTTGGACGGCTGCCGGAGCGGTATTTTTGCCGGCGATAATTTCCAGCAGCGGTCTTTGCCGTACCGGATGAAAAAAATGAAAACCGCAAAATTGCTGTTGCCGGTCGGCGGGTAATTTTTCGGCTAATAAGGAAATTGAGATCGTTGAGGTATTTGTCAAAAGCAGTAATTCCGGCGGGGCAATTTCCGTTAATTGCTGATACAGTTTTTGTTTTGCTCTAATTTTTTCAGGAATGCTTTCGATGACGATGCGGCATGGCAGCACATCGTGAAGGTTGCGGGTATATGCTGCCGACGACGGGCGAAATGGTTGGTTTTGCTGCCGCAGTTCTTCGCGGAGCCGCTGCGGAGCCGTTTCGAGGGCGGTTTCGGCGGAATCGTAAAGAATAACGGGCAGACCGCAGCGAAGATGAGCGGCACTGATGGAGATTCCCATCAAACCGGCACCGAGAATTGCGGTTGGAGCGGTTGGAAACGGCTGCATTCCCTCATTTTCTCTCTCTCCGCAGCGGATTGCAAGGGGGCAAAAGTTACATTTTTACTTCTCCGGTTTTTTGATCGGAATATCAAACGTTTATGTTGCGTTGTCTGCGGTGAAGTTAAGCGACCGTATAAGCACTGTCTTCTTGAACAGTCCGCAGGCAATTCGCTGTCCGTTATCAAAACGACTGTCCCCGATCGCAGCGGCGAACCGTCCGTAAATGTCACTATACCGCCAAGCGGGATATTCCGATTACGCTACTGCCGTAAAAAAGAATGTAAGGTTCACTATCGATCGAATGATGATAACATAAAATAATTAAACTTGTAAAGATAACAGTTGATTGTCTTCTTGAATCTGTAAAGGATGTCAAGGAGAAGAAAACTAATCCTAAAAAATGAGGAATAGGAGTAAAATTATTATGTTCAAGAAAAGATGCCTCAGGGGTGCAGTCATTGTTATTACATCCGTTGTGGTCTTATTATTGGTTTTTCTTGCCTGCCGTTTTTATATTGCAAAACAACGGGCGAATGCTGTATTGAATCATCAGATAAAAAAGGCAATGACATGTGTTGAATACATCATCGAACAGGAAAATAAGAGTAATGACGGGCAAAAAAATAAGCAAGGTAGTGTTAATCTCTATCTTTATGATGAAGTTTTGCCGTCATTACAGGAAGCAACCGTAAAATCATTGCGGAAACCGGTCATTGCTACGGCGAAAGTTTCACATTATAAGCAAGATGACGGATACGGACCTGAATCATTTAGCATACAAATCGGGTGGCTTGAAGCAAAACCGGCAGCAGATGGTATTCGTATCCGAATTGACCGGGAGAAATTCGATTTGCCATTTACCCGTAATCCATCATCTTCTTTTAATGATTTTGATGATTGGTTTATTGTCTATGGTTATACAGTGATACAAATATCTGATATACACCGGGATAAATGGAACGGTATTATCGATGCATTAAAGGATGGTCAAGTTAACGTTGCATTGACCAGAGAAGGACGTGTTGTGTCGGGCGAACATATCCTCAAAATCGTTCCTCCGCCGCTAACCTTGTCGGGGAGAAAAACACAGCA
>JAIRPZ010000053.1 GCA_031256755.1 Planctomycetaceae bacterium | reverse complement strand
AAGTGCCGGTTCAAAAACATGATCGGCTTAATGTACATGATGAACACAGATACAATTTTCATAATCGCAATGAACAAAGGAAAATTAGCCCTCATTTTCGTTGAAAGTCTAACCGTTTTACTGCTGTCCGGTGCTTTTAGTCAGGCCGCCGGACAAGTTGCTGCCGATGCCGGTATCCGATGGATTTCCGACCGGTATCGGGTTTCCAAACCGGTTTCGCTGATCGGTCTCGAACACTGGAAACCGCATGAAAAAACAGCCGGACAAACAAAATGGATCAACAAAGACGGCAAATTGATCCTCGATTTGTTCAGCGGAAAACCGAAAAACTATGCTTCAGTTTCTTTGGTTTCTAAAAAAGAATACGGCAATTTTATTCTTGATTTCACTTGGATTGCGGAAAAGGGAAGCAACAGCGGCATCAAATACCGGTTTAAGGATTTCGGCGGGAACGGCTGGCTCGGCTGCGAATATCAAATTTTGGACGATCCCAATAACGGCGACGGCAAAAAGGAGAACGGACGCAATTCGGCGGCTTCGCTTTACAATATGTTTGCCCCTGATCCGGCGAAGAAAAAATTGAACTCTTACGGAAACCGCAACACCGGCAGAATTGTTGTTTTGAATAACCATGCGGAACATTGGCTTAACGGCGAAAAGGTTTTGGAATATGAAATCGGCGATGAAGATTGGAAAAAAGCCCATGCTTCCAGCAAATTCGCCGGAGCTGAAGATTTCGGAAAAAATCCGAAAGGGCTGCTGCTTGTGCAGGATCATGACTATCCGATAACGTTTGAAACAATAACTGTCCGGGAAATCGGCGGTCAAAAAGCGTCCCCCCCTTTCCGAAAGAGAGGAATCTGGCGACCGGTAAGACCGATTTGGAAATAACGGGTATTGCTTGATTTTAATGAAAAAACGCCAATTCAATCTTTTTTGCCGAAGCACGGAAAGCGGAAAACGATGCCGCAAATGATTGCCTTGTCGTCACGGTCACATATTTTCAACCGTCATTCCGCTCTGTTTCAACAGCATTTGCAATTCCTGAAACCGCTGTTCGCCGCCGGGACGCACCTGTACCCGCAAGACCGGTTTCCAGTGCATATTCTCACCGGCAACGCCCCACGAGTCCTGAAATTCCCAAATCGCCAGCACCAATTCGTCTACCGCCGTCTGCACCGAATTTCCAATCAAAATCACCTTTTCCCGGTTCAAACCGGTTTGAGCAGCAAGGATAAAACGGTCGGCTTCGCATCGGATTTTCACCACACGGGAAATCTCGGAAGAAAGCCGGGAAACATTTTTTAATGCCCAATTTTCAGGACGCTTCGCCGCTGCCGGCGGAGTATGTTTCGGGACGTTGGGCGGAATATCAGGCAGAGTATTGTTCGGAATGTTTTGTTCCGCCGTTTCTTGCAGCGGTGAAGGCAATGAAGACGGCGAAAACGGCGTATCGTTTCGGGGCGGCTGCTCTGCTGCCGCTGCCGGCTGGCGTACACCGCTGTTTTCTGCATCGTTTCCGCGGTTTCCGGTCTCTTCTCCCTGCGATCCCCGCACGGCACCGCCAGCCGGTACGGAATGACCCGGCAGCGGAATGACATTGCCCCGATGATCCACACGGAATCGGGGAACACCGCTGCCGTCCGCTCTGCCGCCCTGTTCTGCCATCCGGCTGGCGATCAAAAATCCGCTTAACCGGCTCCGGGCAACGTCAAGTTGTTGCACAATCCGATTCCGCAATTCGTCATTGGCAGGCGGATATTCGATATACCAATCCTCATTGACAATTTCGTAACCGAAATCCTTGACCCAATTACCGAGGGCGTGCCGGGCATTTTCGTACATTTCCACACCGGACGGACGAATCACCATCAGCGGATACGGCTCGCTTCCCCGAACGGACTGATTGGTTTCGAGGTAATACTGCCGGACGACACGCAGAACGGTATCAAACGGATTGTCCGGTCGATCCGCTGCCGCAAAATCGCCGGGAACCAGTTCGACACCTTCCGGCTGAATGATAATTTTGTTTTCTTTACATTCGATATAAACGGGGCGGCGGAATGTTCCGTCTTCTCTCTTGTGCGGAACGATGGCGTAGGATTTTTTGCGGTTTGCTGCTGCTTTCTGCAATTCGGCGAGTTCGAGTTCGGTTTGCTGAAGACGCTGTTTTTGCCAGGCGAGGAGTTCTTTCAGCCGTTCGGTTTCGGCAGGATCGGCGGCTGCCGGATTTTCCAATTCTCCGGCAAGTTTTTCTAAACGCCGGATTTCGGCTTTGACGGCTTCGGTTTCTTTTTCGGCGACGGCAAGTTTTGCCTGCCAATCGGCGAGTTCGTCTTCCGCACGTTTCTGAACGATGCGGAGTTGTTCAGCAAACCATTCGGCTTCTTCGGTTTTTGTGCGGATTTGTTCCCGGATTTCCCCGGCTTCTCCGGCGGAAACGACCGGCTGTGCCGGCGGTGCGGCGGGAGGAAAATTCGTTTGTTCCTGTACGTTCCTCGCCACAATGACGAGCAGCATAATCATGGCACCCATCATGCAAAGCAGTACGGAGAGAAAAGGAAACAGCGTAACTTTCATAGATTTCTGCGGGAAGGGTAAGCATTTTGCGGTAAGCCGTCAAGAGAAAAGTGCCTCTAATTTTGTTATTCAATCAGCCCGCGTGTGGGTTTTACGGGTCGAAAACGTTCATGGTTTATGTTTTTTCGACCATAATGTCAAACGTCTCCTTGAATGGAAAATTGACAATGGAGAATTGATCATTATAAAGAGTTTACCGTATATGGTTTTACTCCTCATGTTTCTAATTATCAAATTTCCATTATCAATGATCCATTTTAAGAACTGCCAGATATTACTGCCGGTGTTCTTGCCGTTAGCATTTTTCGTCTGTTTCTTTCTTGTTACGGAAATGAGATGCCGGAACGTTATGTTCTTCTGGAAATAACGAATTTGAAAGAAAATTGCAGTAATCTGCTACAAATATTTGACGATGAAAAAAATGGAATATCGGAAGACGACCTGCGGAGAATCAGAGAAACAACAATTAGAAGGGAAGATAACATTCGAAGTAGAGGATGGAATGGTTGAAGCAGCGGGTAAAGAAACTGAACAAATCGAAATACGAGAACACGATCAAGTTGTACGGTGTTATCGGACAGTACCGTGATAAGTTCAACGGTCTTGTCAACACACACAATAATTCGTATAGCACCGATGATATTGAAAGCGAATTCAGCAAGGTTTATGCCCTTGCCGAATTGGAGTGGTAACACCGCCTCCCGCCGGTTGAATGGGAAATTTAGGCGGCGTTCTACTTATATATGGTTACGGATTGAGCGATTGGGCAACATCGGTGCGGTAGGCAACGACAGCAGGCAAATAACCGACAAGCGAAGCCAGCACAATCAAGCCGGGTATCAGCACCAGTTCCGCCGCCTGAAAATGCCAGGGATTGACAACCACCATCACTGCCGATGCAATAATCGGTCCGACACCGGCAATCAACCCATGTCCGATCGTCATGCCGATGACACCGCCGCCGAGCGACAGCAAAATCGACTCCAGCAAAATAATCAGCATCACCGTTGACCGCTTTGCACCCAAAGCCCGCATAATCGCAATTTCCTGTCGGCGTTCATTCATCGAATTATAAATGCTCACCATCATACCGATTGCCGCCACAATGATCACCATCAAAGCAAAAATAATCAGCACCGTTTGAATCCGTCCGACAATCATGTCGAACAGCCGGGTGATCTCGTAAGTCGGTTTGGCCACCTGAACGTCCAGATCGGCAACAAGCCGGTCTCCGAGCGACATTGTGAGCGGATTCAAATCCTGCGTTGTCAGTTCACTGCCGATGTGAACCTCATCCTGTCCCCGTGCATTTTTTGTAATAGTCGGGGCCACATCTTTGTCTTTCGTCAGAACGAGAACGGCGGAAATACGCTGATCCGCCCGTTTTGTCAGCACTTTGTCCACAGCAGTCTTTTCCGTATGATTATTCATGGCGAAAAAACCTTCGAGGTTGATAAAAACTGCCTGATCATTCGGCGTACCGGTCGGATCGAGAATACCGGCAACGGTAAATTCGTCTGAAGGTTTGCCGTTTTCGAGCGGAGTGTGTTTGGAAAGCGATGCTTTGAAGACATCGCCGACTTTGAGTTTTGCTTTTTGGGCAGCCGTGTATCCGATAACCGCATCGAAATCGCCCCCCGCTTTCATATTTTCCCCTTCCCGAAAGGTGTAAGTATATTTATCGAGATACCGCAGTTCCGTAAAAAACTTCGGTGTGGTGGCGACGATCTGCCAGCCGGCAACCTGACCGGCAAGCGCAATCGGAACAGCAGTTTGGACTTCCGGTGCGTAAGGTCCTGTTTCAATTTGCTGAAAATAATCGTAGGGAATGGTATCGCTTAAATAACTGGAATAAAAGACGGCACCAAGAACGATTTCGAGCGGTGAACCTTTGGGCGGTCCGACCACAATGTCATATCCTTGTGCGCTCCGCATAAACGTTTGGTTCAGCACGCCGTAAATCACGATGACGGCAACGACGAGGGCGACACCGAGTCCCATTGAAAAAGCGGTCAAACCGGATGCCAATGATCGATGCTGAATACTGCGCCATGCAATTTTCCAAAGAGGCATAGGAAAGGAAAAATTGAGGAAAAATCGGAGACGGGACATTATAACACCGGATTTTCCCGGTATCAAGAGCAGCGATGTCTTGCCGGACATGTTTATTTTCAGAAAGCGGTTATAATGCCTCACGGCGATTGCCTTCTGCAAAAACGATAACAAACAGAGGATTTATGCAGAGGGCGGGTTAATCGTGTTATAATACGGTCACCATGAAAATCCGGGACTTTTTAGAGCATCACGGCATTCTCGGCAATCCCTTTTCCGAAGAAGATGCACAAAACGATGTCGTTTTCAAAACGGCGTGCGTCGGTACGGCATTCCATTCCGCCTGGGATAAAATTTTCGGCAATCCGGCAGAACCGGCAACATCCATCGTTTTCGGCGAAAAAGGTTCCGGCAAAACCGCTCTGCGTCTGCAAATGATTGAAGCCGTCAACAACGGAGCAGGCAATCGATCAACAGGCAGTTCACGCCGCACCGGCGTACCGCTCGTTGTCGATTATTCCGATCTCAATCCGTTCATCGACCGGTTCCGCCACCGGTTTTCGCCGCACACTCCGATTGCCAAAGTCATCGCCAAATGGGAACTTTGGGATCACCTTGACGCAATCCTGTCGCTTGCCGTAACGCAGTTGATCGATCGGATTCTCGAACCGGGAAACCCGCCGGCGAATAGCGGTGTTTCCGCATGGAATCCGCATCAAGTCCGCGATATGCTGCTGCTGGCAGCGTGCTACGATACGTCGCGAAGCGAAAATCCGCTGTACCGGTGGAAAAAACTGGCAAGGAAATTACGTTACGGAAATTTCCGCTCGTTTTTTGCGAACCGCCGGGAACGGTTTCTCGGCATCGGCGGTTCACTTGCCGCCGGCTGGCTTGCCTATTTTTTTACCGATTCTTCTTTTGCTTTTTTACTCAACCGCTGGTTCTGGATAGCGGTCGTCATTTTGTTTCTTCCGCTCCTCGCCAAAATCATCAAACGGTTTTGGCAGGCGTGGAAACTCAAACGTTCGCTCCGTGTTCTGCCGCAAACGAAAGGAAAACTCTACAAAATTTTGATGTGTTTGCAAAAACAGGATTTTGCCGGTATGCCTTTTCCTGTTTCGGGCAGCACCGATCACCGCTACGAGATGCTGGCAAAACTGCTCGGTGTATGCGGACAAGTGACAGGCGGCGGACATCCGCCAGCCGTTTTGAGCGGTCTCATTGTCATTATGGATAGGGTCGATGAACCGTATCTCATCAACGGTTCGCCCGAATTGATGAAACTGCTCGTTTGGTCTATCTTCGATAATAAACTGCTGAAACATGACCGTGTCGGTTTGAAACTGCTGCTGCCGGATCAACTGCTTGTTTTTATTGAACGTGAAAACAGCGAGTTTCATCAGCGGGCGCGGCTGGACAAGCAAAACCTGATTCGGTCATTGGATTGGACGGGCGAAGCACTGCTGGATTTGGCTAATATCCGGCTTCAGGCTTGTGCGGCAGAAGGAACCAATTCCGACATGACGGAACTCTTTGAACCGGCTATCGACCGGCGGCGGCTGACCGATGCGTTTGCGAAATTAAAGGTTCCCCGCCATCTGTTCAAGTTTTTATACCTGCTGCTGCAAAAACATGTGAACGATCATACGGATACCGAACCGGCGTGGAAGATTTCGGCAGCCGCATTTGAGACCGTCCTTGCTTTGTATCTCCGCGACCGTGAAGCCGCCGAGAAAAATCTCGGCGTGATTTGACGTGAAAAAATAAGCGGGAACGCAGCCGCCAGCCGCTACCCTGCTTTGGAAAGGGCTTGCATCACTCTGTCGGTGATCGCTTTAACGAGCAACTCCTGATCGGGATCGCTTTCCGTGCATTTGCACACTCCGCCGCTGCATCTGCACTCTGCACACTTCGGCGAAGAAAAGGCGGTTTTGCCGGCGGAGTTGAACACCGGCGGCTGAAACGCCCGGTTTCCGACTCCGGTTTCTTTCCAACTGTCCCGAAAAATATCGTTTGCACACAATTCGCAATTCGTCAACTCTGTCCGCGGATCTTTCATTCCCCATTTCGATTTCAAATCGAGCAGCCCCTGTGCTTCGTCTTTCGTAAAATATTCGATCTTGCCTAAACTTCGGGCAATGAGCAAAATCCGGCAGTAAGCGTCAAGCATTTCAACGAGAAAATACGCCCGCTCCAATGTCGGTCCGTAACTAACCGTACCGTGATTGGCTTGCACGATAATATCGCTTTTATCGACAAACGGCAAAATCGCATCGGCAAATTCCTGACCGCCGGGAATAGTATACTTTGCAATCGGTACATCGCCGATGTGGACTTCGACTTCCGGCATGAGACATTGCGGAATGGCTTCCCGTGCGATTCCGAAGGCGGTTGCATGCGGCGGATGACAATGCACAACCGATTTGACATCGCTTCGGTGTTTCATAATCGTAATGTGCTGCCGTACTTCGCTGGTCATTTTCAGCCGCCCGGAAATTTGACGGGCGTTCATATCGACAACGCAGAGGTCGTCCGGTTTCATGAATCCTTTGCTTACGCCTGTCGGAGTACAGACAAGCCGGTTCTCGTCAATCCGAACCGAAATATTTCCGTCGTTGGCGGCAACGAAACCTTTGTTGTAAATCCGGCGACCGATGTCGCAAATTTCTTCCTTGACCTGATGCAGATTGATCATAACAGACAACTTCCTTGTTTTTACCGGTTCTCTACGGATTGGCTGGCGCGTACCGGCGGCAAATCCCTTTGCTTTCTGTCGGCGTGTTATTAGCGGCGTGTTTGAATTTTTCGGACTATCCCGCAGATTCCGAAAATCCGTCAAAATCTGTATATTCCGTAAAATTTAACTAATTGTTAAATACGGACACTGTTTTTGCCGATTGAGCCGGTTAGGAGGTTTTCATGCAGATCAAAGTTTATATTCCGCAGACGATTGAAATTGCGAGCGAATACATTCCGGCACTGGCCAAGCGTGCGGCTGATGGTCTTGGCGAGCGTGCGGCTGAAATTTCGGCGACTCGCGGACATCTTGTCCGGCAAGCGGTGCAGGACGGGCTGCTGCGGGAGTTTGATCATTTGATTGCCGAAGACGGGAGCGTTGATATTGTGTGTGATCCGGGTTTGGAAATACCATTGGAACTTGACGGACAAACGCTGACGCTTCGGAAACTCCTTGAGAAATTGCTTTACAAACAAAACTGGGGAAATCTTTCCCAAACACAACAAGACGCGGCATAAGGCGGTTTTGCCCTGGACGATTTTCTCTGTTTCATATATTATGTAGAGAGTATTATTGGTGTTGTTAATGATCGATTATCAATTAAAAACGGCGGTCACAGCCGCTCGATTTCCGATGCCGGAAGTCCGGTTGCGGCTGCAATATCCGCAAGAGATAAACCCATACCTTTAAGATTCCGCGCCACTTCGGCGGCTTTTTCGGCTAATCCTTCGGCTTTGCCTTCGACACGTCC
>JAIRPZ010000268.1 GCA_031256755.1 Planctomycetaceae bacterium | reverse complement strand
CGCATAAACGATGTGAATCTTCGCTAAAAAACAATGGACAAAAATGATCGCTGCTGTTATGCGGCTCTGACCGCAGATTGCAGACGGCAGCAAGAGGGAGGAGAGACGGCAGTTCGCAGCAAGAAAAGATTCTCTCTTACTGCTGTCTGCAATCTGCCGTCTATTTAATTATCAATTAAAAATATGCCCGTCCGGCAAGGACTGCCCGTCTGACAGGACTTCTTCCTGCTCTTTTTTACCGAAAACGGCAGTTTAGAGAATGTAGGCAAAAAATGCCTGTTGTTTCGGTTGTAAGGCGTATGCCCGTAATTCTGATTGTTTTGATTATATCATTCGATATACATTCTATCGGACACATCGGATTATGTCCTCATAAGGCGGTATTGTGCCGATGAAAGAGCATCTTCCTACTTTTCAAGAGAAACACCAATGAAAACCAATGGAATTTTTTTAGGGCTTGTCTCACTATTGTGGAGTTTTTCCGCAATAACTGCCCAAAACATTTGCGAGGTTCCTCCATGCGAACCGGTCTGCGAAACAGCCCCGTGCGATCCCTGTAACCCTTGCGATCCGTGCGGAATCTCCGTCAAAAACAGCAACCTTTTCGGTCTCACCGTCGGCGGCTGGGTCGAAGCCGGTATTTACACAAACAGCATCAGCAGTCCCACAAACGGACCGATGCACTCCGCCGGCAAAGAACGCCGCGATTTCAACATGACGCAACTCTATTTCTTTGCCGAAAAAGAGTTGGATACCGAACACGGTTTCGACTGGGGCGCAAGAATTGATCTCGTTTACGGAACAGACACGGGATCGATGCAAAGTTTTGAAGACCAATCGTTTGATTATGATTGGGGGAATAACCGGCACGGCTACGGAATGTCCGCCTACCAACTGTACGGAACGCTCGGTTATAAGGATTTGAGCGTGAAATACGGCAAGTTCATCACACCGGTCGGCTGGGAAGAATCGGCGGCAAAGAATAATTTCTTTTACAGCCATTCCTATTGCTACTGGATCGAACCGGCAACCCACACCGGCGTATTAGGCACATACAAAATATCGGACAATCTTACGTTTAACGCCGGCTGGACAGCAGGCATGGATAACGGTTTCGCCAATAAATTTGACGACTCCTCGATTCTGACCGGCTTTACCGTTGCGCTGTCCGAAAAAGCAACCGTTTATTATTGGATTAACAAAGGCACGCAGTACAACGGCTGGAGTCATTATGACAACGATTGGCGTTGGGGAGACGAAGTCGATCGGAAGAACGAGTATTTCGTTCAATCCATTTGCTTGGAATACTTGCCGACCGATAAGTTCACGTATCTTATGCAGTACAACCTCCGCAATAACAACTACGTTGCCGCGGCGGACGGTGCGAAGACGCGGGGCAGTGCCTACGGCATTAACAACCACTTCCTTTACAAGTTGTCGGACCAATGGAAAGCCGGTGTGCGGGCGGAATGGCTCCGGGACAGCAGCGGCGGATTGATTTCCGGCGGGAGCGGCGATTATTACGAAGTGACGCTGGGTTTGAATTGGAATCCGGTTGAAAATGTCAGTATCCGCCCGGAGATACGGTACGATTGGTGCAACGGCAATAATGACCAGAAACCGTTTGGACTTGATCCGATAACGGAACAGCCCTTTGCAAGAGAACAGGTCAGCGGCGGCTGCGGAATTTTTGTTTCGTTTTAGCATTGACCGAAACCTTTCCGGCGGTGTTTCACCGCCGCCGGATCAAACCGTGAAAAAGGCGGAGACCTGATCTTCGTCTTCCTGCAAACCCGGAACCTCTCACTTTACCGGGAACCGACAGCCTGTTTTACCGGTGATTTTGCATGTTCTGCCGCTGCCGTTTTCCGCAGCGGCATTTACTTTTTCCCCGATTGCGGCGTTCCGCCGTGCGGGAAAAATTCTTCGGGGACATAAATTTCCGGTGTTCCTTCGAGCCGCCAAGCCGCCGCCGTAAAATTAGCCGAAGCCGGCGGATAGAGACGTTTGCCGGTCATTTTGACGAAAAAGGTCTCCGCTCCGCCCGCTGCGGAAGGGAATGTTACCGCATAAACAACCGAAACCGTATCGTCATCGCCGGTCGAATGAAAACCGGACATTTTATAATAGGTCACCTGCGCTTTACTGCCGAGTGCCAGCAGGACTCGCAGCAATTTATTTTCGGCAAATTGATGCACGGCGTAATGAGCATTCCGGTCGGCATACTGTTCTTTCCACCATGATTCGGCATCGCCGGCTTTCGACCGGTAGGGGTAAAACCGTTGAAATTCTTTTGCCGCGGGAAGATTCTGCTGCCGGACGGCGGCGAACCAGAGACGGAAAAACTTGTCGGCTTCGCTGCGGACAGCATATTGATAACACGCCCAAAATACCGCAGCCGCAACAACCGCTGTCAAAGCACTTCCCAAACCGAAAAAGGCAAAAGTCCTGCCGGCGACATTTCCGCCGGAACGCGAAATCGTCCAAAGCGCGGAAAAACTCAACAGCAAAGCCGTCACTCCCATAAAGAAAAACCAAGGGGAGAAGAAAACAAGAAACGTTCCTAATCCGAAGACCGCCGAAAAAATTGCCGGTACGCTCAATCGGGAATAACTCTCTTCTTCCGCTGCCGGAACCTGCCAGCCGGAACGGATGTTTGTCTCTGCGGTCATTTTCGGGAGAATGTTGATGGACGGACTGCTGCGGTGTTGACGACCGGAATACGGAAAAAGTATAACAAATTTTGCGGAACGGGCAACGCCCGTTGTCCGCAGACGGCGGGGAAGACGGCAGATTGCAGACAGCAGACGGCAGCCCCAGTCCGTTTCGGAGTTTCCCGACTTGCGAATTTTTACCCGACGTTTTTGATATTCTTTCGTATTAAGCACAGATACTTATTTCTGTTCCTCCATTTCCAAAGGAGTTTGCAATGTCCTCTTCCGAAACATCCGCCGCTGTCCGACTTCTGCAATGCCTCCGCCGCGTCTCCGACCCGCGGTCAAAACACAGGGTCTCCCACCCGTTTCACACCGTCATCACCATTGTCATACCCGGTCTGCCGGCAGGCATCTCTCCCATCGCCGAAATCCTCAAAAGAATCTC
>JAIRPZ010000196.1 GCA_031256755.1 Planctomycetaceae bacterium | reverse complement strand
CGTCGAGGTCGAAATCGGCTCCTTCGGTTTCGCGGGCTTTCCAGCCGAGTGCAACACGGACATTTTTCAGTCCTGCTTCGAGGGCGACATTTTGACCTTTGGAGAGTGAAACAGCCATTGAGTACGATAGGACAGAGGAAAAAATCCTCTTATTTTCAGGGACGTAAACACACCATTAGTATTTTACGGAAACGTTTGCCTCATGCAAGAGGGACAGCACGCCGCCTGCAAAGTCCTAAAACTCACAAATATTAGGCAATTTAGGAAGGTACTTTCACGACCTTTTACAGCAAAAAAACGACTTTGCAGGGGACGTGGCGTACTCCATTATTTCATTTATTTATAATAATATTTTCCATATAATTTATTTCTTTATCATTTAACGGCGTTTGCCCAAGTCCCTGCTCTAACCATAAACCGCTTTCCATAATTTTTTCTTTTGGGGAATAATTACCTAACCAACCTTCTGATTGTTTACATTTATTGCATAAAGAAATCGTTGAAATTATGCTTTTTTCTAATATTGAACGATCCTTTTGATCGTCAATTCCAAAAACTACAAAACTAATATTACTTTGAATATAGTTTGTAACTTCTTTTTCGATTCTTTTTTGTTTTTCCATATCAATTTCCTTTAAATACTTTTCCTTCGCGGCTTTTGTTGTTAAATCAATTTCCCAATACTTCAAGAAACTATCATTGTTTTTATTGAGTATTGCCATGCCGATATTTTTTCTGAGAATACTCCTATCCTTATTTTCTTTTGAAAAATGCTCTTCTAATCTTGAGTATAACCGATTTTCTCCGCGATGAGTTCCTACTCGCACAATTCTGTCAACCGAATGAGCGATTTCACCACTTTCAAAAAGGATATAAATACCATTATCCGGTATTTTGTCTTTTTTAAAGGGGAAACGCTGCCTTTCCATTTTATTAAATAGTTCGTGTATATATTCACAATGAGTATACTCCATTTAATTACCCCCTTTCAACAATTGATCGCACGTCGACTGCAAAGTCCTAAAACTCACAAATATTAGGCAATACAGGCAATTTAGGAAGGTACTTTCACGACCTTTTACAGCAAAAAACCGACTTTGCAGGTGACGTGGCCGACATAGCGTTATCTATGTCTCGTATACTCTGAAACCGGAGAATTGTTAACAGCAGGAAAACGAAAAGGACGAAAATTGTTCCGTTGCGGGGGAAAACGTTGGCGGCGTGATGACAAACCAAGGCATCAGCGGACAACGATATTCTTCAACGTGTTGATGAAGAAGTCCGTTTCTTCGAGGGTGTTGTAAAATGCCAGCGAAGCGCGGACAGTGCTTTCACAGCCGAACCGCCGCAGAATCGGCTGCGCACAGTGATGTCCCGCCCGAAGAGCGATTCCCTCCGCCGCCAACGCCTGATTGATTTCCTCCGTGTTCAGCCGGTCATGCACAAACGAAATCACACCGGCACGTTCACGCGGCGTGCCGATAATCCGAATACCGGGTATCTGTTCCATTTCGTTTAAGGTATGTGTCAGCAAACGGTGTTCATACTGTTTGATACTTTCCAAACCGGCAGAACGGACATATTCAAGCGCAGTGCCGAGCGCAACGGCATCAGCAATGTTGCCGGTTCCCGCTTCGAACCGTCCGGGTGCCGGTTGATATTCCGCTTTTTCAAAAGTGACATCGGTAATCATTCCGCCGCCGCTCTGATACGGACGCATCGTTTGGAGAATTTCTTCTTTGCCGTACAGCACGCCGATACCGGTCGGTGCGAAAATTTTATGTCCCGAAAAAACGAAAAAGTCCGCATCAAGTTTCTGAACATCGGCGGCAAGGTGCGCAACGGATTGTGCGCCGTCAATGAGTACCTTTGCACCGAATTGATGAGCGATGCGTACCATTTCTGCGGCGGGTGTCACGGTTCCGAGTGCGTTGGAAACCTGCGTCACGGCAGCGAGTTTGACTTTGCCGCTGCGGAGCCTATCGGTATAGTCGTTAAGCAGCAAATCGCCGTTGGCATCAACCGGAATAACTTTGATGACCGCTCCGGTTTCTTGGGCTAACAATTGCCAGGGAACGATATTGGCGTGGTGTTCCAAATGCGAAAGGAGAATTTCATCGCCGCGGTGAATGTTATCGCGTCCCCATGCTGCCGCAACAAGGTTAATCGCTTCGGTGGTGCCGCGGACAAAGACGATTTCATTCGGCGATGAAGCGTGAAGGAATTGCCGGACGATTCTTCGGGCATTTTCGTAAGCATCGGTGGCACGGGCGGCGAGGTCATGTGCGCCGCGGTGAACGTTAGAGTTTTCATGTTCGTAGAAATAAGTTAACCGCTCAATAACCGCACGCGGTTTTTGCGTCGTGGCACCATTATCGAACCAAATCAGCGGCTTGCCGTGAACTTTTTCGGAAAGAAGAGGAAAGTCGTTTCGGATAGCGGCAATATCAAAATCCCGCGGAACAGAAACGGGAAGAACGGGCACGGTTTCAGCAGGAATTGGCGGAACGGGAACAGCATCTATAGGAGCCGTATCTATTTTGCCGGACGGCTGCCGGTTGCTGCTGCCGGCGGGCAGCAGAGTTTTGGCAATTTCCTGCCAAAGGGACGGAAAATCGTCTTCTTGGGGGACAGTTGCGGCAAAGGGACTGGCGGCGGGAAAAAAATCGGCGGCATTTTCCTGCAAGGAACGTTGCAAAAGTTGGGCAAGGCGGTCATCGGCGAGGTTGTCGGCAGACATATTAGGAATGTTTTGTTAAAGGATTAAAACGACCAGACACATTATAATCTATAAAACAGATATGTAAAGTAGGTATTATCCGGCGGTGTTCTCCGGCAGATTGAGCAGGATAGCAAAGAATGAAAAAATGATAAAACAGAGGGGGGACTTCTCACAAAATAATTCTGTGTTAGAATAATACCTATATTCCTATCGGCATTATGTATAATGCCGAGTCCATTTTTCAGGAGAAACAACTATGTCCGAAACAAATCGCTCCGCATTAAGTTATCAAGCCGCCTATCAACTGGCAAACGTCACAAAAACAACCGCACAGTTCGGCTCACTCACCCCCCGCTGGCTTCCGCGGTTTCTCGATTGGAAGTCCCTCGAAACCGGTATTTACCGCCTCAATAAAGTCAAAGAAGAGGGTTTTGCCGGAAGTACCGTGACCGACCCGCTTTGCTGTATGGACGGCTGCTGCCGGAATATTGACGACAATAGTTTCGTCCAAGACGGCTATATCGGTTATGAGGAATTTCCGCGTGAATATCGGCTTAATGCCCTTTCAACCATCATCAACATCGATACGCGGGTTGCCGACCTGTACAGCAGCCCCTACGGTCAAACGGAAGAACAAATCCGGCTGGCCGTGGAATCCCTCAAAGAACGGCAGGAAATGCAGTTGGTCAACAGCAGCGATTACGGTCTCCTTCATCAAATTGCCGAGCCGCAGCGGATTAAACCGATTGCCGGTACGCCGACACCGGACGATTTTGACGAACTCATTTCCAAAGTATGGAAAGAACCGTCCTTCTTTTTGGCACATCCCCGTGCGATTGCGGCCTTCGGACGGGAATGTACCCGGCGCGGCGTACCGCCGGCAACGGTCTCCTTTTACGGAACGAATTTCCTGACCTGGCGGGGAATTCCGATTGTGCCGTCCGACAAATTGCTGATCGATGACGGAAAAACACCGAAAGGAAAAGGAGGAAAAACGAACATTTTGCTGATTCGTACCGGCGAAAATAAACGGGGAGTGCTGGGGCTGCACCAAGCCGATTTACCCGGCGGAACTTCACGCGGTCTGGCCGTCCGGTTTATGGGCGTGAATCAGCGGGGATTTGCGTCCTACTTGCTGTCGGTTTATTGTTCATTGGCGGTCTTGGCGGACGACGCTGCCGCGCTGCTTGAAAATGTCGATGTCGGTAACTATTACAAATACGATAAATAACAGATTCCGTCCCGAAAAGCGGGAACGGACGCAAAACCGGCGGGACGTTGACACGCCGCATCCACCCGCCGGTGAACGTCTTTTCCTGTTTTTCTGCTCTTTCCATTGCAGCGGGAACGTTTTGATGTACAATGACTTTCGTTCTGCGACCGAAGGAGCGACAAATGCCGAAGACCGCCAAAAACGACAATTTGCAGAAAGCCCGGAAAGAAAAGAACGACGAGTTTTACACGCAACTCGCCGACATAGAGGACGAATGTAAACATTACACGGAGTATTTCCGCGGTAAAACACTCCTCTGCAACTGCGATGACCCGCGGGTCAGCAACTTTTTCTACTACTTTTACTCCCGTTTCTGCGGACTCGGCTTGAAAAAACTTATTGCCGTCTGCTATAAAAATCTCAATCCGAACCTATTCAGTCAGCACACGGACGAAAAAGCCGTCTATTGCATTTATGAAGGCAAAGACCGCCAAGACGATGTTATTGACGGACACGAATTCATCAAACGCAACGAATGGGGCGTGTTAAAAGGAGATGGCGACTTCCGCAGCAAAGAATGTATCGAATTGCTGAAACAAGCGGACGTTGTCGTGACCAATCCGCCGTTTTCGTTGTTCCGTGAATATGTTGCACAACTGATTGAATACGATAAAAAGTTCCTGATAATCGGCAATATGAATGCGATTACCTACAAGGAAATTTTTCCGCTTATCCAAAATAATAAAATGTGGGTCGGTATCAATAACGGTGCGAAAACCTACGCCGTTCCCGAAGGATACGAAGGAACATTTTTGGACAAGAGCGGCAAACGTTTGAAACAAATGGGAAACACAATGTGGTTCACCAATCTCGACCATCGGTGGCGGCACGAAGAAATCATACTCGGCAGACATTACAATCCGAAAGATTATCCGAAATACGATAATTACGATGCTATCGAAGTAGAAAAAACGCAGCATATTCCGATGGATTACGAAGGCGTGATGGGCGTGCCGGTTTCGTTCCTTGACAAGTATAATCCTGACCAGTTTGAAATTGCCGGCAATCTCGGCTGTTATGCACCTGACGGATATTCTCTTGTCAGTGCCATTTACGTTAACAAACAAAAGATTTTCAAACGTATTGCCATCCGCAGCCGGCATGCTTTCTCTCTTCAACCGATTCAACAATAAACAGTTTGATGCAGCGGCTCTTGAAATGCAGATCAAACGTTTAATGGAAGACGAAGACGTTTCTAACAAACGCGGTATTTACGAATATGTGTTGACCGGCGATGAACGCTGTTTGAACATCAGAACGTTTTCGGACAAGATGAAGCGGGAAGCATACGAAAGACAGAACGGCGTTTGTGTGCATTGCAAAAAAGCGTTTGACATAGCGAAAATGGAGGGCGATCATCTAACGCCGTGGTCGCGCGGCGGTGCAACGCTTGCCGAAAACTGCCAAAGGCTCTGCAAGGACTGCAACCGGAAAAAAGCGGGAAAATGAGCATCGGGATTGACTGCCCAAAATCAGCGGGACACCGGCAGTTATTTTGCGGCGATTTCGCCCCAAGCCGGAGACAATACTCGCAGCAGCGTCAGAAACCGCCGGTATTTGGTTTCATACACCTCCGCAAGAGAGGAATTCGGCGTGAACCGGCGGTCAATTTTCACCATTTTTTCGCACGCCGCCGCATAGTCAGGATAAATGCCAACCGCCGCCGCACCGCAAATCGAAGCACCGAAACAGCCAAGTTCCGTCCCCGCCGGTATTTCCACCGGTATTTGCAGAATGTCCGCAAACATTTGCGCCCAAACATCGCTGTTCACCGCACCGCCGGTCAGCCGGATGGTCTGCGGTTTTTCCCGGAAACGGAAAAGACGTTCCGTGTGCCAGCGGTGTCCGAAAACAATGCCTTCAAATACCGCCCGCATCACTTGAGGACGCGTGTGCCGTCCGTCCAAACCAATGAGACACGCTTTCGCATCAGGATTGACCGGATTGCCGTAAAGATACGGAATGAATGCAATGCCGGTATCGGCGGCGGCATCCGTCAGCGAAACCAGTTCGCTGCAATGTTCGTAGATGCTTTTCGTCATCCCTTTGATTTTCAGCAGTTCTTTATCGCCTTCAAAGAATTGCGTGACGAACCATTCGAGGTTGCTTGCCGATGTCGGACTTCCTTCGAGAACAAGCCAGTAGCCGTCAATACTGTAGCAACTTGCCATAAAAATATCGCGGTCGATAATCGGTTTGCTTGTGATGAACTGATTATTTCCCCACGTGCCGGCAACCATACAAAACCGGGATTCGTCCGTCATTCCGACCGCGAGACCGCATGCGTCAATATCGAACATTCCGCCGGCAACGGGCGTTCCTTCGGCAAGACCGGTTTGTTTCGCGGCAGCGGCGGTGATTTTGCCGCAAATATCGCCGGAACGTTTGAGCGGCGGCATAATCTTTTTCCAATCGGCAAGCCCCCAAACCGCAAGCACTTCGTCATCGTATTCGCCGGCAGCCGTGTTGATTAAACTGGTAGCGGACATATCGGAAAGTTCCATATACGCTTCGCCGGTCAGCCGGTACCGGACGAAATCCTTGACCATAAACAGGTATTTCGTTTTTTTCATCGTTTCCGGTTCGTTGTCGATGAGCCAGCGGAGCAGGGCATTCGGCTGTGCCGCCCACATACTTTGCATTGTTTTCGGCAGGATTTTTCCGAGTACGTCTGCTGCCGTCCACTCTTCGATATATTTCCTTGCCCGGTTGTCGGACGAAATGATTCCGTTCCGTGCCGGAGTGTCATTGTGAGAAACGAGATACAATCCGTTGCCGTGTCCGGTGCAGGTCACGCAGGCAACTTGTTTCGGGTCAATTTTTGATTTTTCGAGAATTTCCCGCAGGACTTCGCAAACGCTGTTCCAGAGCGAATCCATATTATTTTCTGTCCAGCCGGGGCGGAGATAAATGTGTTCGATTTTCCGTCCGGCGGAGGCGTATTCTTTTCCGGTTTCGTCAAAGATTGCCGCCTTGACCATTGTCGAACCGCAGTCAATCCCGATAAGATAGTTTGCCATGCAAAGTTTTCATCAGATAAAAAAATGAACAGGGCGTTATTGTATCAGAGACATTTGCGGAAACAAGCAGTGCCGCGCACGCGGGCAGGCAGTCCTTGCCGGACAGGTATATTTTGTAAAGTGTTTACCATTTTTATTGCCCGTTAATTTCCCCAATTCGGCATCGGCGGCAGATATTGAAGCGGATTCAGCCGCCGATAAAACGGTGCCGGCGCAGGAACCGCAGGAGGCACCGCAACACCGCTATCCGGCGGTTTCGCCTCAAACTGCACAGCACAAACCTGCACATCATCCAAATGAACTTCGCCGATTCCGGCAAGCGCAAAGAACACATAATAACTGCCATCCGCCGGTACATTCCGGTAAAACGCAAACTCTTTCCATTCGTTGTTCGTTTCCAGAAAACGCAACGCTAATGCCTCGCCGCCGAGCGAATCAAAAACCATAAAACCATCTGCCGTTGATTCCAGTGCCTTCGGTATCCGTACCCAGCCGTGAACACAAAGCATCTCTCCTCTCCGCACCTGCATCGGCGGCGCAGCAATCCACAACGGAACAGTTTCCAACTGTTTCGGCTTATCAGACGGATTCGACGGTGCAACCACCAACTGCAAACCGGTTTGTCCGCTGTGCTGTGCTGCCGGACTAATATCCTTTTTTGCAACAAAAACTCCTTCTACCTTGTGCGACATCGGTTCCCAGCCGGACTGTTCAATGGTACGCGATTCCATATTCCCCCCCGGCAGACGATTGACACTCAATTTCGCACCGTTCGTCCGCTGATACGCCGTCAGATAAAGCGGCAGCGTTGCAAACGAAACCGATACCGGTGTCATACACGCATTCAAATCGTGCCGCGTTGCCTCCTGCCAAAGCGTCCGTCCGGTAAAACGCAGCCCGCGAGTCACCCGCTCCGCCTGCAAATAAGAACGCGCATAATCCGGCGGATTTCTGCCCGCAAGGTCTTTCGCAAATTCAAGGGCCTCTTTCGTTGTCCGAATCATCGACTCCTGTTCCGGCATAGCCATCAGCGGCAAATGATCTTTCGGATGAACAGGAATGACTTTCATTTCTTTCGCCCGTTTCAGAACAGCCAATACCTGTTCCGTCATGGAAAGTTGCAATTCCGCTAACCGGCATGCCAGATAAGCAGTGCGCGATCCCATAACCTTGGCTCGCTGACCGATTTGTGCATACACGGCATCGTCTTCGCTGAAAAAGATCAGCGAATTGATAGATGCTTCTTCAAGTTCGATCTGCATTCCTCCGGCAACCCGTCGTGTTTCCATCGGCAGAAGCCGTCCGGGAACAAGATGGTAAGCGTTATAGGTTTCCGGGATGCCGGAAACAATGTACCGGACATTGCCCGCAGCGGCAGAACCGACTACCGACTGATTGTGCCGCTCTTGCAGCATCGGCACGAGAAGCCGTGAACGTCCCGCCTGCACCACCGCACTTTGCACCGCGGGCTGATTCGACTGCGCCAATGCCGGTAAAGCCCTGCCGGAAGCAAACCACTCTTCCGCAAGTTGCAGTTCCCAGTTCGCTAACTCCAATGCAGTACGGCGGAAATCCGTTTCGGGATCGTTATTCGTTAACGGCGTATAAGAAGTAAACAGCACTCCATGCACCCCGGAAGCGAGCGCAGAATAAATCTGCATTTTGATTTGTTCGTAAGAAACGGCACAAATAAATTGCGGATTGCCTTCGAACATTGTCCACTGTTCGGCAAGTTTCGGCGGCGGCTGCGTTTGAATGGTTGTCCAAAAAGCGGTATCAGGACGCGCCAGTGTTTGATATTCTTTCTGCCACTTGTAAAGATCGAGCAAATCGAGCGAGGAAAAAAGCGGTTCCCGCTGCAACATCAGTACGTCAACGGTTCGGCTGTAATCATACACGCCGCTTCGGGCGGTGCAGAGCATCGGTCGCCGTTTGATCCGGTCGGCATTTTGCAAGACCTGCGCCCGCTGCGAATCGGCAAGATGACGGGCGTAAGAACATTCGCTGCCGAGATTCCAAATCAAAATGTTATCGTAGGTGGAATCCAGTGCGGAGACGGAGTTTTCCCGTGTTGCATTGGGATCAAATTTTCGGGCGGATTCTAATTCCGTATTGCCGGGCGGCGGACAAATCAGCCAAATGCCTGCTTTTTGTGCATCTAACCGCAAACCGGGACCGGGCGGTTCTTTCAGCCAAACCGCATTAAATTCGAGTTTCCGCAGAAAATCAAGCGGTTCGCCCTGATATTCAACGGCGCGGATTCCGACGGGAATGTCGTCAATCATCAGGACGCTGTCGTTCATTTTGATCCGCATCAATGCGGTCGGCGAGGATGTTTGCCCGTTTGTCAGCGCATATTGTTTCGGTTGATTGTTGTCGTAAACAATCCGCCTGTTTGCAGCGGGTATTGGTTTTCCGTGCGGGTCGGCTTGCAGCGGTTCGGTTGTCTGGGTTTGCAGCGGCGAAACCCACTCTGTATTGCTGTCGGCATTGCTGCCGGGATAAACCGGTTTTGCCGTTGCCTGAATCTTGAAACCGGCGTAATTGATCGGATCAAACTCGCTTTGATCTTCGGCATGATCGGCAGCGGCGGCATATCCGGCGATATGAACGGATTCGATTTCGATTTTTTTGAGACCGTTTTGCTGCGGCAGGCGTTCTGCAAAGAGAATGATTTGCCGGACATACTGTCCCCGCATATCGAAGGCGGTACCAAAAGGTGCTTTGAGTTCGGCTTGCAGCAGTGCGGCGATGCGGTCGGATTCTTTACGGAGGTTGGGCATACCGTTTTTATCCCGGAAACTGAGTGTTTCCCAATTTTTGCTGCCGGAGTATTTGCTGCCGGGGACGATGTATGTGATTGGACGTTTGGTAACCGGATGGATTGTTTTCGGCAGTACGACTTGTACGCCGACGGCAATTCCGGCGGAATCGGTTTTGAGGCGGATTGCCGGCGCGAGGTCGTCAATGACTAGAGGATTGTTGATGCTTTTGCCGAGAATTACGGCGGACTGTTCGGTTGGCAGTTGCACCGTCAGTATGCAATTTTGTGTGCTGCTGGCGGAAAGCCCTTCGTTTTGCGGGACCAACAGTATGCCGCCGTTTTCGGAGTGCAGCGGTATCCATGCATCGCCGGCAAGTGCCGCCGCATGCAGCGTGAACAGGATGATACAAAGCCGGAAAAATTTCATCGCCGGCAGAATAACGATTTTTCAGAAGTACGGGAAGAGGAATACAAAGCCGGAAACAGCCGGTCTGCTTGCCGCAACAGGAACGTTAGAACAGGACGCAAAAAAAGCAACGGATTCCGGCAGCATCAACAACAAGGAGTAATTTTATGAAATATTTTATACTTGCCTTTTTCACAAACGTCATTTTCACTCATCCGTGTCGGGCGTTAAACTTCAGTTCGTTTGTCCGCAAGGCAGCGAAAGTGGCAGACAACGTGCCGATTCACGGAGCGGACAACTGACCTGCCGAAAGCCGAAAAAGAGTATCTGCTCGTTCTCGGTCGGGGCGCAAAGACCTGCAATAAGAGTATTCCCGATGTTTTACAGCGGGCGAAGTTTTTGGAAAAAGGGGGTGCGGATACGGTGGCGGCTGTCGGAATGTA
>JAIRPZ010000083.1 GCA_031256755.1 Planctomycetaceae bacterium | reverse complement strand
TCGGGCGGCAAGAGAAATAACTTTTGTACCGGCTTCTTTATTGTCCGAGACGCGGATGCCAATAAGAGTCGAAGCCCGTGTATTGTATTTTGTCTTATCGTGCAGCGTATTTGTTTGATACCCACTTTGTCCATCGTCTGCCTCTGTCGTATTCGGTGCTTTAAACGTCATGAAGTAGCATCCCGCGCGCCACCAGATGAGTCCCCGTAAATCGTTCATCTTAGAGATATCAGTAGACGGCGGATCCCAATATCCTTGAATAACTTCGGAGAGGGCAGCGGTATTAGAAAGTCCGTCCGTAACCGATTCAAGCGAATTGACCGGTATTCCTTTTTCTGCGTCAGAAACAGTAGTACCCGGAAAAAGAATACCCCAAAGAGTTCCTGCCCAGACATTGTTCGGAGTATTTTTTATGTATTTTGGCATTCCCTGTTCTGGATTAAGGTCATAAAGACCGAGATTACCGAGACAAATGACGAGGTTATGGTGACGCAAACGGTATGTCTTCCCGTCAAGCGTTATCAGCATTGATGTTTCCCGATTGTTTCCGTTATCGCTGGGGCAGGTATAGGTCGGCATAGCCCCGCTGAGACACTCCAGATTGACAGCATTGTTGTTGTAGGGTTTTGTATGATCATACTTATCCCATCGGGCGGTATGTTCAAGGAAAGGAAATGTTTTGACAGCCCAGGTAGCGGATCCATTTATGTAGTCCACGCCGATCGGAAAAGTTCCGAGTGCGTCATTGTGATTGTGAAAGCCGAGGACGACCTGCTTTTGGTTGTTTTGGCACTGCATTTTGCGTGCTGCCTCGCGGGCGGCTTGAATGGCGGGTAAGAGTAAGGCGATGAGCATGCCGATAATGGCGATCACGACGAGGAGTTCAACAAGCGTGAAAGCACGGTCGAAACAAGAATTTTTGCGGCGTAAGTCCTTTACGCATAAGGATTTACAATCCCCCCCCCCCCCTGGGGGTTTGTGGATGTTTACTTTTGTGAAGGTTCGGCCGGTTGCGCTTGTTGCGCCGGCAGATTCGGGAACGATAGCGTCTCTCATCGCATTTTTCATGTCCATAACTGTTCTCCTTTGTAAAATATTGTCCACAACAACTGCGTCGCGGACACTGATATCGTCATTATTATACTGAGCTCTGAAATAATTACAAGCACCGTTCCCGCCGCGTCCCCTGCAAAGTCCCAAATTCATAGACATTAGGCAATAGAGGAATGTGTTTTCACAATATTTTACAGCAAAAACCGATTTTGCAGGTGACGTGCGGACATAGGCGGAACGGCTGGGATCGTTGCAGATTTGTGATATAATGCCGCCCGTTATGAGTAATGTTCCGCCGCAACCCCACCCCCCTTCTCCGGCTTCCGCCAAGTCCCGGAATCTCGGCGATATTTTGCAGGAATTCGGGCAGCACTGCAACCTGATGCAGGAAGAACTCGGCAAAATCATTGTCGGTCAAACGCCCGTCGTCCGGCAAATTCTCGCCGCCGTTTTCACAAGGGGACATTGTCTTCTTGAAGGCGTTCCGGGTTTGGCAAAGACCCTGATGGTCAGTTCGATAGCCCAAATCCTCGACATCCAGTTCAAACGGATTCAATTTACGCCGGATTTAATGCCGAGCGACATCACCGGCACGTCCGTTCTGGATGAAGACGAAAACGGACGGCGGAACTTCCGGTTCGTGGAAGGACCCGTCTTTACGAACATTCTGCTTGCGGACGAAATCAACCGCACACCGCCGAAAACGCAAGCCGCTCTGCTCCAGGCTATGCAGGAACGGGAAGTCACTGTCGGACAAACAACGTATCAACTGCCCGATCCGTTTTTTACGATTGCCACGCAGAACCCGATTGAACAGGAAGGGACGTATCCGCTGCCGGAAGCGCAACTTGACCGGTTCATGTTCAATATCAGAATCGACTACCCCTCGCTGGAAGAAGAGGAACGGATATTGGCAACGACGACGCGGGGAGAAAAGCCGGAAATCCGAAAAATTATGTCCGGCAAATTGATTGTGAATCTGCAAAAACTGGTCGGCAGTATTGCGGTCAGTCAGTACATTATTCAATATGCAGCCCGTTTGGTCCGGGCAACGCGTCCGAAAGACGAGTCCGCTCCGAAGTTTGTGAGGGAGTTGGTTGACTGGGGAGCAGGACCGCGTGCCGGTCAGTATCTGATTCACGGCGGCAAGGCGCAGGCGGCAATGGACGGACGTTTTTCGGTGTCGGTTGATGACATCAGGGCTTGTGCCGTGCCGGTGCTGCGGCATAGAATCAGCACCAATTTTCAGGCACAAGCCGAAGGAATGTCCAATGAAGACATCATCGCCAAACTCATCAAAGAAATCCCGACTCCGAAAATCGACAAGTTTGAGAAACCGGCGTAAACAAACGGCAGAAGAGGGGGAAGGAAGACGGCAGACAGCAGATTGCAGACGGCAGAAGGGGAATTCTTTTTCTTGCTGCCGTCTCCAATATCCCCTGCCGTCTTTTTCTCTCTTCCCCGCTTGACAGCACGGAAAAACAAATCATAATCTTTCCTGTTTGAACCGTTTCTAATCAGAAATGAGCCGTTTTTAGATGACAATGAACCGTTTGTGAAAGAATTTATTGAGAACGGATAACGGATAATCAGCCAGACGGCAGAAGACGGATTGACGCAATCTGCGGACTGCCGTCAGTGAACAAACCCGGTTCTCCCTTTTCCCCGCCCGAATATGACCGAACCCTGCTGCAAAGTCCGCAAGGACAACGGAAACGCATGCGGATGTCCGCAAAAAGAAAACAGTTGCTACGAAAAGGCAGAACCCTGTTTGATTGCCCTGTCCGGTCTCGCCCTCGCCGCCGGTTTCTTTCACATCCTCCCGTTTGAACCGGCATGGCTCGCCCTGCTTCTGTCCGGCACACCCATCGTTTGGGAAGCCGCCAAATCCCTCCGGCAATTAAAAATCTCCGTCGAAGTCCTCATCAGTACCGCAATGATTTCCACCGTCATCGCCTATCTGCTCTTTCCCGAACCCTCCGGCACCGGACAGCACGGACACAGTTATCTCTTTGCCGGAGGAGAAGTCGCTTTCATCATGGCTCTCGGACATTTTCTCGAAGAACGGACCATTGCCAAAGCACGTTCCGGCATTGAATCGCTGCTCCGGCTGGCTCCGCAAACCGCACGTCACGTGGAAGGCGGCTGCCCGAATTGTCCCGACAAAGAAACGGAAACGCTGATTCCTGTTTCCGAAATCCGCAGCGGAGATATTCTGCGGGTTTTGCCGGGGGAAACCGTTCCGGCGGACGGCGAAATACTGACCGGTCACACTTCGGTCGACCAATCACTGCTGACCGGCGAATCCATGCCGGCAGACAAATCACCGGGCGACACCGTCTTCGGCGGCACCCTCAACCAATTCGGTTCATTCACGATGCGTGCCGCCGGCACCGGAGAAGATTCGTCTCTTGCCGGAATGTTCCGTCTGCTGAAAGAAGCGGAATCGAAGAAATCGCCGCTTGAACGGACGGCAGACCGCTGGGCGGCGTTTTTGGTTCCGGCAGCACTGCTGACGGCGGTACTGACCGGTGCGGTTTCTCTTGCGGTTTTGGGCAATACGGGGGAAGAATCCTTCCGGCGGGCGGTGACGATTCTGGTAGTTTTCTGTCCCTGCTCGCTGGTGCTGGCAACGCCGACAGCGGTCATTGCCGCCATCGGCAACGCTTCCCGCCGCGGCGTTCTCATACGGAACGGCGAAGCACTGGAACAACTGGCGGCGGTGAACGTTGCGGCCTTTGACAAGACCGGCACACTGACTTACGGCAAGCCGAAACTGGCGGACATCATATCCTTTGCACCGGATAATGAGGAAGCACAACTGCTTGCGCTGGCGGCATCGGCGGAAAAATGGTCGGAACATCCGCTGGCGAAATGTATTGTTGAGGCGGCGGCGGAACGGAACATTTCGCTGCTGCCGGCGGAGGATTTTGAGATGTATCCGGGCAAGGGGATTTCGGCAAGGTTGAACGGACAGCCAATTCTTGCCGGCAACGCGGCACTTCTGGAACAGTTTCAAGTGCCGCTGCCGTCCGGCGTGCCGCCGCGGGAAACTTTTGCGGGAACGGTGATATGGCTGGCGGCGGAGCGGCGGGTTATCGGTTTGCTGACGTTGACGGACACGCTGCGGGAAGAGGCGGCGGAGGTGGTCAGGCGGATTCACGGTTTGGGGCTGACGACGGTTTTGCTGACCGGCGACAACCGGGCGGCGGCGGAGCAAATCGTGCGGGCAACCGGCATTTTGCGGGGACATGCCGGATTACTGCCGGCGGACAAAGTGACGCTGCTCGAAGAAATCAAAAGGGGAAAACATTTGCCGGTGCCGGCAACGTTGCCGGTGAAAACAGCGATGGTCGGCGACGGACTGAACGATGCGCCGGCACTGAAGGCGGCGGATGTGGGCATTGCGATGGGCAAAGCGGGGAGTGATTTTACGGTCAATGCGGCGGATGTGGTGCTGATGGGGGACAATCTTTCGCGTCTGCCGTTTTTGATTTCTCTTGCGGTCAAGACGAGGCGGACGATTTTCGGGAATATTATTTTGTCGATGAGCATCAATGCGGCGGCGGTTTTTCTTGCGGCGGCGGGGATTCTGGGACCGGTTTTAGGTGCGCTGGTTCACAATGCCGGTTCGCTTCTTGTGGTGATGAACGCTTCCCTGCTGCTGCGGGTGAAGGGGTAAGGTATTTGTCCGGTTTTGTCTGCCGCCTGCTGCCCCCTTGCCGGGTGTTCCGAAATATGATAGAAAAACGGTCAGTGCGGTACTTCTGTACGATTTCTTCACTTCACAATGACTGAAAACATTTACCAGCCCGATTTGATGGACGTTCTTGATGTTACGCAGCATACCGCTGACGTAAAGTCGGTGAAAATCCGATTCAAAGACGCAGAAAAACAGAAAAACTTTTCCTTTAACGTCGGACAATTCGGTTTGTACAGCGTTTTCGGCTACGGCGAATCGGTTTTCAACATTTGTTCGTCTTCGAACTGGAAGGACTATTTTGAGTTCTGTTTCCGCAAAACCGGCCGAGTGACCGAAGCCATGTGGCGGGTTGTTCCCGGCGACACCATCGGTTTTCGGGGACCTTACGGCAATGCTTATCCGGTGAAGGACTGGGAAGGGAAAGACCTTGTTTTTGTCGGCGGCGGAATTGCGATGCCGCCGATCCGGTGTGCGATTTGGTACGTCCTCGAAAACCGCGAGAAGTACGGCAGGATTTCGATTGTTTACGGAGCGAGAACGGTCGGCGATCTGGTGTTCCGTGCTGATTTGGCAAAATGGACGGAATACCCGGATGTTGACGTGTTGCAGACGGTCGATCCGGGCGGCGAAACGGCGGATTGGAAAGGCAAAATCGGTTTTGTACCGGCAGTGCTGAAAGAGGCCAAATTCAATGCGGCGAATGCGGCGGCGTTGGTGGTCGGACCGCCGGTGATGATTAAATTTTCCCTGCCGGTGCTTGCCGAAGCCGGTGTCCGCGACGAGAACATTTATACGAGTTTGGAAAACCGGATGAAGTGCGGTCTCGGCAAATGCGGACGCTGCAACTGCGGATCGGTTTACGTCTGCAAGGAAGGTCCTGTTTTCACGCTTCAACAGATGAAACAACTGCCGGAAGATTATTAACGGAGATAACGGAGGCGAAAGGAAATGGGATTTTGGTTCAAACTTTCTCTGCGGACGCGTTTGGGCATATTATCAACGGCAGCCATGGCAGCGGTCGTGGTGGTGATGCTGTCGTGGTTTTATGATCCGGATCATTTTTCGTACAACCGTGCCAATGCGGTTCTCCGTTACGGACCGTTGCTTTTTCTTCTTTGGCTGGCATGGGCTGATCTCAAGAAGATTCCGTGGTGGGGCTGGATTGCGATACCGGTCATTTTCCTTTTTTGCCTGCTGAAACCGGCTTTGTGGCTTTTCGGAATTCCTGCGGTCGGATTTATCCTTTTTTATAAGGCGTGAAACGGCAGCATTACGGTTTTTCGCTGTCGGGACATTGACAGATGAATTGACCGCAGCCGGGGCAGCCGGTGCCGTATTTTTCTGCAACGGCTGCCGTTAAATCCACATCTTTAATGTTGGCAATTGTGATAAGCCATGCCAGAACATCGGCGAATTCGCTGCGAAGTTCTTCCGGTGAGCCGCTGCGGAGGGCTGCTGCCAATTCGCCGACTTCTTCCATCAGCCAGAGAAACGTGGCTTCGGCTCCTCTTGCCGCATCTTTTTCGTAATACATTTTGCGGATCAGGGATTGCAAATCTTTCAGGGAAATATCGCTCATCAATCAATAATGCTGCGGCGGAAGGGAAATACCGGAAACAATGACGGAAAGCCGGTATTGTACAAAAAAACGGCGGAGCGTGTATCTGTCTGCTCCGCCTGCACCGAACCTCTTGACACCGGGGGAGTAAAATGGTAACTTATCCGTTTTGCTGTTGACGGCGGTTCGTTAACGGCTTTATGTGCAGAAAAGTGTCCGCAAAAAATCCGGCAACTGACGGCGTGAGTGTTATTATTCCGGTCTATAACCGCGAAAGGTACCTTGACGAGTGCATCCATTCGGTTAAATCGCAGGAAACGGACTTTCCTGT
>JAIRPZ010000280.1 GCA_031256755.1 Planctomycetaceae bacterium | reverse complement strand
GTATCGAAATACATACGGCTGATGAGTCCGCTTTCATCATTGCAGACAATCCAATGACTCTGCCGATATTCCCCCTCTTCAGAATAAGTAAAAGTGCAGGCAAACCGGCAAGAGTGCCACCCCTTCTCAAACTTGCTGCAAAATGTCAATTCTGTTTCATTGTCTTCTGTTGTTTCCAACTCAACAACCGGAAACAATAACGGCAAGCAGGGGGACACGGGGGCTGCAACCGCGAAGTTTCCGCTGTCCGTATCATGCCGTTCAGCGGTCAATAAATCGTGCGGCTCGGCGGGTCTTTCTTTGCTGTTTCGTATTTTAACGCAATGTCCGCATAGTATTCCGCCTTTTTGGAAAACGCCTCCAGCGTTTCCCGGCTTGAGAAGAGAAATACCCGTCCGTTAAAACTCGCACCGAATGTCCGGCTGCCGTTGACCCGCTTATTACGGTCAATCAGCAGTACAACGTCCTCTCCCATGGCCGCCGGTACGTATGCCGCCGGGTCTTTGACAAACGTTTCGATCGCCTCTTCGCTGGCAAATCGGAAAATATGTCCTTTGTACATCGTACAATAAGCGGGAATACCGGGTTCCCAGCGTTCCTCTTTGACGAGGGTGACCGGACAGAACCCGTCCAGTGCGAGCGGTACTTCCACCGTCATTTTTCCGGGAGCCGGTTCATTCGGCATGATTTCCCGATCGGCAATCCGGGCATTGACCGGTACTTTTAAGGATGTGGACGGTTCCGGCGGCGATTTCTGGTCGGGAAAATACTTTGCGGTATTTTCTGCTGTCCGAAGCGGATTGTGTATCGCAGGGTTCAGTGCGGCGGCAGTCGGCGGATTCAAAACAGGGGCAGCGGGTGCCGCAGGAGTTAAAACTGTTTCGGCTGCCGGAGTGGCCGATACCGGCAGGTATGCGCCGCCGGGCTGTGCAGAAGTTACCGGTTGGTGTGTAAACGGATCGCGTAGCGTATCGGCAGCCGGTGCCGTTCCCTGTGTATTTGCCGGCGTACTGACCGGCGTATTCGGAAGTGCTGCGGTTCCTTTCTCGGTTTGGGCAAGATTATCCAAAAAAACAAGGTAATTTTTGAACTGGTCGGCTGCAATTCTTCCTTGCCGGCGGTGAATGATTTGTCCGTTGGCGCGTATAGTTAAATCGGTAGGAATTGCCGCAACGGAATACTGCTGTGCGAGCAGCGGATTTTCGGAAGCATTGATGCAGACCATAACGTACCCGGCATTGAGTTTTGCGGCAATTTCGGCATTGCTGAAAACTTCGGCGAACATTTGTGCGGCAGGCTGGCAATCATTACCGGTAAAATGGAGAAAAACCGGACGTTGTTCTGATTCGGCGCGTTTTACGGCGGTATTGATGTCGGTTTCCCAGCGAATTGCCGTATCGGGACTTCTTTGACCGAAACAGGAAAACGCGGCGGCGGTTAGAAATACGGCAACGGCAACGGGTTTGCCGCAGATTCGGTACAGGAATTGGGGGGACATGGGACTTCTCCGTAAATTCGCAAAAGAAAATGCTGCTGATTTTATCGGCTGTAAGGATTGAAATGATGAGAAAAAATTAGTGAAAGTTTCGGAATTTTCACGCCGTATGCGGCAATGTCCAGAGTTTTGCGGCTGAAATTTGACACTTTTTCTCCGTAACAAAACAATGAAAACATTCATTATTCATTCATTCATTATTTATTTATTTTTTATGACGTTATGCTGATGCGAAAATGTCCGGTTTGTTCGCCGAAATAACAAAGGGAAAACGTTATTGATTTTGCAAGGAAAGCGGAATAAAACGGGGTGCTGCCGCACGGGCAGTATCACGGCGTACACGTCTGAAAAAGCCCGTCCGGCAAGAACTGTCCGCTGCTCTCTGCCGACAGAGACGTTGCGGATGCAAGAGAGGTAAATCACCCCCGTTTCAGGACATCGGTCAAAACGGCAAGTCCCTCTTTGGCTGTTTTTTCTTCGATATTCATCGCCGGTAAAAGACGAAGAACATTGCCATGCGTGCAGTTGATCAGCAAGCCGCGGTCCATACATTGCTTCACAAACGGTGCGCCGTCAATGGTCAGTTCGACTCCTATCATCACTCCGGCTCCCCGGACTTCCTGAATAATATCCGCCGTTTCCGCTAATTTTTTTAGTGCGGCAAAAAAGAGTCCGCTGATTTTTTTCGCCTTTTCCAACAACCCTTCGGCTTCGATCATTTTGACCGCTGCAATCCCCGCTGCCGCTGCTATCGGATTGCCTCCGTAAGTGGACGCATGCATGCCCGGTCTTAAACTGGACGCAATTTCTTTCTTCGCCAGCATTGCCGCTCCGGTAAAACTGCCCGCAACGGCTTTGGCAAGCGTTATAATGTCCGGCACAACATTAAAATACTGATAAGCAAACCATTCGCCGGTGCGTCCGCAGCCGGTTTGGACTTCATCAAAGACCAGCAGGAGTTTATGCTCATCGCAGATTTTCCGTAAGCCCTGTAAAAAGCCTTCCGGCGGCATCCGCACTCCGCCTTCGCCCTGAATCGGTTCGATCATCACGGCGGCAGTCTCGTGATCGACCGCTTTTTCAACCGCAGCGAGGTCGCCGTAAGGAACATAAGTGAAACCGGCGAGCATCGGATTCAGTCCTTCGTGATACTTCGGCTGGGCAGTGGCGGAAAGTGCGCCCATTGTCCTGCCGTGAAAACTTCCTTGAAACGTGATGATTTTATATTTTTCCTTGGCGGAATGAAGCCGGACAAGTTTAATAGCGGCTTCGTTTGCCTCTGCACCGCTGTTGCAGAAAAAGACTTTGCCGCCGAAACTCCGCTCTGAAAGAAGTTTTGCCCATGTCCCTTGCAGTTCGGCGTACCACGTGTTCGGCACGTGAATCAACTGCGCCGCCTGTTTCTGTACGGCTTCGACAATCGGTTTCGGGCAATGTCCGTAAAGTCCGCAGCCCCAGCCGGGGAAAAAGTCGATATAACGTTTTCCTTCGGCATCCCATATTTCGGATCCGCTGCCGCGCACCAGCGCAACCGGATACCGTGTATAGTTGCCGATAACATATTGATCAAATAACGCAATGGTTTCGGGAGAAGTAAGCATAAGGTTATTCATTGTACGCTATTGTTCTTTTTCTGTCAAGAATTGCGGCTTTCGGCGATTCGGCATAAAACGGCAAGGGCAGCGGTACAAATCCTGCCGGAATTTGATATAATAGCCGTTCCGTTATCCTATCCTTATTGCCCTGATCGATCCCGATGAGTCATTCCCCACGCGTGTTTATTTCCGGTTTCGCCGATGAATCCGCCAGCAGTAAAACACTGGTTGAACAATTTGCCGTCTACGCCGCACTCGGCTTGCAGTATTACAGCATCCGGTTCGTCAATCTCGGCGAAGGCATAAAAAATGTCATGAAATTGACCAAAAGCGACATCCAGCGCATCCGGCAATTTCAGGACGAATACGGTCTCAACGTCTCTTCGCTCGGCTCCCCGATCGGAAAAACAAAACTCAAAGATATTGATGACGGAACCGGCAATACATACATACCGATCAATAAGTACCTTGACGATGTCCGGCAGGCATGCGAACTTGCCCACGCACTCGAAACAAAACTGATCCGCGGTTTTTCCTTTTATCCGCCGAAAGGTTCCAACCCGAAGGATTACCTTGCCCAATCAGTCGAATGGCTCGGCAAAGTCGCCGAAGTGTGCCACCGCAGCGATCTGACTTTCGGCTTGGAAGTCGAAGCCAACCTTGTCGGACACGAAGGGATCATTTTGAGCGAAATTTACCGGCAGGTGAATCATCCGGCAATGCTCCTGATTTTTGACGGCGGAAATATCGTGATGCAGGGATATTCCACGCAGGAAATTTTTGAGCAGTATGAAGCGATGAAACCCGGTTTGGGCTGGCTGCATATCAAAGATTATGCACGCCTGAAACATACAGACAAGGGCGGTCACATCGACGAGGACAAAATGAAAAACTTTGTCCCTGCCGACCAAGGAGATACCGGTCATGAGCGTATTCTTCGGGATTTATCGGGGATACTGCCGTCGCTGGAGGAAAAATTGAAAAGCAGGGGACTGCCGGGCGTGTTTTTGGATTTGGAACCGCACGTCAAAGGAGGCGGACAGTACGGCGGATACAGCGGACCGGACGGAATGGGTGTGGCACTCCGTGCGTTATGCCGGACGCTCGATTTTGTCGGCATTTCCTATCACCTTCGGGATTTCGATGACATCAAAGCCGCCAGAGGGTTTTGATGCCGAAATGCGGAAAACTCATAAAAACAGCGGGCTGGAATCCGCCGGAAATTTGATACAAAAATATCCTTGTTATCCCTGTATAATCCCCCGTTATGAACGATACAATGTCTGTTCAAAATGATACGCCGCTGCCGGAAATTCCGGCGAAACTTAAACGGTTCTCCGTTGTCCACGTTTTATCCGGCTTGCTGATTATCTGGTTTTGCTTATGGTTTCTTTCTGGAATGATAGGCAGTTTTTTTGACCCGCATAGTCAGGGACTTGGTATTTTGTTGTATCCGCTTCTCTTTCCTCTTTGTCTTTGGGGAGCGTGTAAACAATACACGGTTCTCTTTTGCCGTCCGGTCTATCGAAGCCGGGCGAGCCATGAAGTATTTTTCATCATCGGCGGGATTCTGATTTTCGAGGCGGTTGCTAATGTAACGGAAATAAAAAATTGGACTGGTGATGCTTTCTGTTTTCTTGCCGGATCGTTTTTCGCCGGCTTCTTACTGCTTGTTGCGGGCGAAGTGAACCGCCGCATTTTCCGTTCCCGCCTTGCCGCCGCCGCTGCCTGTCAACGGATACTGGAAAATCATGACAGCACCGGCATGATGCGGAAATGGAAGTATTTTCTCCGGCAATACAAATACCGGTTCTTCATAGGTCTTTTTTGTATGTCTGCCTTTGTCATCGGCAATACTGTTTGGATGGTATCTGCAATTGTGCCGGTTTCGGGAGAACATCTTTCGTATGAAGAGTTCCCGTATAAACATTTCCCTTCTGCGGGAACGGACTTTTCTTACAAAAGGGGGGACCGCGGAACAATAAAGGCAGAGTTTACAATTTCGGAACAGGGATTCCGTGATTGGATTGCTTCGGAAACGCGTTGGGAGTATTGCAGATCGCTCAAAGACAGGAATCTGGATTCCCGTCTCCGGCTGCCAGTAACAGCGGAGGAGAACTGTTTAGATAACGACGGACTTTATGCGGGCTGGGGCAACGGCAAAGGCGGTCGTGCGGTTTTTTATCGCCAAACAAACCGTGCCTATTATTGGACTTATTATTGAGTACGATTGCGTTTTTGTCGTTGCACCGCACTTTCCCATTTCTACACAGCCGCTCGGCTTGTCAGGGAAAACGTAGGTAATAAAACCGTTGCCCTGTTCGGGGACAACGGCAATCGTCCGCACGAAATCCGACACCGCACGCAGCAGCATATCCGATTCCGATACCGTCAATTTGGCTTCCGCCAAAATATGGACAATTTGCCTGCTCACAGTATCATACCGGGCGTTCTGTTCTTGATGTATGGCTTCCATTATCATTTTCTCCTTTGTTTAGGTTTTGATGTTTTGCGTTCGGTAAGCATCGACAGTAGTTTATCAAAATCGCAATTAACGTACACGTAATTGCCGTCAAAATAAATGACTGTCAAGCCGTTTCTTTTCCTGACGGCCGTAATCGCCGCTTTATCAATGATAAGCGTATCATTGTCACTGTCAATTTGAATCGTGTCGCGTTTCATTGGCTTGTCAATTGTTAGTTAGTATTCCTGTTTCTGTTGCATTTTATTTCCGCATGAAAAACTGCTCTTGATTGATTTTAGCAAAAGTCGAATGATCCCGCAGGTATTCCGCACCTTTACCTTTCACTCATCGTCCCGAAGCACGTTGCCGTCTTCGTCTGAATAAGCCGACCATGTAATACCGTCAACGTAGGTTAAGGCTCCATGAAAAGTACCGCCATGCAGAGAGGTATCATCAGCGGCGGCGATTTTGTAAACCAACTCTTCCGGCAATTCCGGCTTTGACCACCGGATAAATTGAGAACCATTGACCACATATTTTTTACCTTTGTACTCAAAAACACTGGTACAAACCGGTGCTAAATCAGCCGTCATTGTGACATGCCCATTACTATCAGGAACGCCCAATGCACGGTCTTCTCGTGCAATCAATTCCTCTAATTCTTTTTTACTGCGGGGAATAATCACTTTTTATCCTCTAATGCTTTGAGTACCAATTTACAAAAGTCCGAATGATTTGTCAATAACGCAGCCGCATCTTCAAATAAAAACTCAAAAAAACTGCTCATTAGTTCTGTACTGCCGCTTGTTGTGCGTTTCGCCGCATACATTTTTTGGTCAACATCTTCAGGTAGCGAAACAGGCAGCCTGCGCATTGTTTCTTTGTACTTGATACGTCCGGCAAAGGTTGCCATTTTGAACGGATTACCTTTCGCATTTTTATTGTACCATTCTTTCAATGATTGTCCTATGGCATACTGAATTTGATGTCCGAATTCGTGA
>JAIRPZ010000033.1 GCA_031256755.1 Planctomycetaceae bacterium | reverse complement strand
AAGTATGCCGCATCTGGCGGACTTGCACCGCCCGCATCCTTATTTTAATTCGGGCATGATGTTGCTTAATTTGCAGCAATGGCGGGAAGACAACATGGAAGAAAAAGCAATGGCGTTTGGAAAGGAACATGTGCAGAGATTACCATTTGCTGATCAAGATATTTTGAATGTTGTCTTCGGCGGCAATGTTGTTTATCTTCCGTTGAAGTGGAACTGCGTTCAGAATGACCGTATGACTTTTTTTCCTTATTTTAACCGTACCGTTTTCTATTTCATCGGCTGGCGGTTTGCGCCGGATTATTTTGTCCGCCTTCGGGAGGCGGAACGGTCGCCTTGTATTATCCATTACAGCAATACGAAACCGTGGGACGGCGGGTGCAATTCGCCGCTGGCGAAGGAGTATTGGAAATATGCTGTGCAAACGCCTTTTTATGAGCAAATCCGTTTTTCATGGCGGCGGATATTTCGGAACATTTTGAACGGGCTTTTGCTCGGTGCCTACCCGATTGTGTATTACCTTCTGCGGATAAGAAAACGGTAAAGGAACAGCATGATGTCTCATCAAAGAAACCTGTTAAATCCTGATAATCCTGTCCGAATTTTTTCTTGCTGCCGTCTGCGGTCTGCAATCTGCTGTCTCTCATTATCAATTAAAAATATGCCCGTCCGGCAGGACTGCCGTGCGGATCAGTTCCGTCCTTGGAATATCCGCAAAATAACCAGTGAAACAATTTCTTTATCAAACGGTTTCGGCAAAAAGTCATCGGCTCCGAATTTGAGACCTTTGATCACATTTTGGGCATCGCTTTCAGTCGAAACAAGCACAAACGGCGTACCGTCGTACCACGGACGCTGCATCAGTTTGAAACAAAATTCAAAACCATCCATCACCGGCATACTGATGTCGGAAAAAATAATGGTTGTTTCGGCGATGAGTCCTTCCAGTTTTTCCAAAGCGGCTTTGCCGTGGACGGCTTCTGTTACGGCGAAGCCGAGTTCTTCGAGGATCATTCGGAAAATCCGGCGGGTGGGGACAGAATCATCGACAATCAATGCTTTCGGATTTTCCGGCAGCAACGGTTTGATCCGCACAGAGGCGGGAACAGGTTCAGACATGGGATAAAAACGGTACGGTGAACTCTTGAGGACGATTTTCGCAAATTTTTCGGGATTGTCAAGAAAAGTCCCGTCCGGCGAATTGACGGACGTTCCGGTATAAAAAATCGTTTGCCTGTTCTGCCGTGACGTTTTGCGAATCGTACCGCAGGACAAACCGGAGACGACCGGCATACGTTAAAACCGAAAAAGAAAAGAGCGTGCCGTACCGGATCGGCGGATTGGCATCAATCTCTTCCAGCACCGATTCGCCGATTCGGAGTTTTCCGTCTTCCCGGCGCGGCAGCGGAAGACCGCCCAGCACCTGACCGAGATTCGACAACACAACCGTTGAACGGCATTGCGGATAACGAAGCGACATTGCCAAACCGCCGGGCAAACGATCCCGCATCTGCATCGTCGTCAAAAGATAATGCTTCTGTTCCGTCCGTTTAATCCACTCCATTTCACGCCGGACACCGCGCAGCACTTTTTCCTTATCTTCCAAACACTGCCGGTACCGCCGATCCAAAAAAAGCATCGTAACGGTATTCGATGCCGGTATCTGTTTGTGCCGTCCGGTGCGGAGATTCATCGGAACCGCCGCACGGAAATTCGGATTCCGGTTTTTCTCCGGCAGCGAGTCCGCCCAACGCTGCCGCCACGATCCCATCGCCGTAAAAAGACCGCAAAGCAGCAAATCATTGACAGTCACACCTTTCGCTTTTGCCGCCGCAAAGTACGCCGCAGTTTCTTCCGAAGAAATTTCATGACTGCAAAAAGCATAATAATCGGTCAGCACTTCGGGGACGCGGCGGCAAGGGGCAAGCGGCGAAGGCATGCCGAGCAATATCTGCCGTGTCGTAAATATCGTATCAAAAAAATACCGGAAGTAGGATTTCATGGTCAGTCCGCTTTGTCCGCGGATTTTCAGCAATTCCGGGTCAAGTTGCCGGGGATTTTCGGCAGGCGTTTGACCGGTGATCCGCACCGCATAATCCGTTAACACATCGCCGATGAACTCCATTTCGCCGATGCCGTCGGAAACGCTGTGATGAAATTGCAGCAAGACCTGCGTTTGCCGGTCATGCGGCGGATCGCCGGAAACGGCATCGTCTTGCGCAATATAAACTTTGAAACCGGGTTCATTGCGCAGTTGTATCCGTTCCGGCACCGGACAAGAATTTCCGGTACTCCGTTTCACAAAAAGGGGCGTATCAATTTCCTGCCAGTATAATTGTTGACCTTTTTGTTTCACGATACTGCGGAACATCGGATTCCACCGGACAACGGCGGCAAGCGACTGCACAAACACATCGGTATTGAACGGACCGGAAAACAGGAGACGGCGGAACGAATCCATCGGATATTCCGCCCGGTCATCGAGGAACATGTATTTTTCGAATATTGTCAGCGGCAGCATATCGGGCAGTCAAACCGGCAGTTCAGAATACGGCATTGTATCAGAAAACGCAGGGCAGTGGATTTCCGGCTGAACATATTCACTTTTCGTGTTTCTTGCCTTACGCTGCTTTCAGGATTTCCCCGTTGTCGCCGACATCAACGTAACGAACCGATACCGATTTCGATACGCCTGCATCCTGCATCGTAATGCCGTAGAGTGTTTGCGCAAACGCCATCGACT
>JAIRPZ010000322.1 GCA_031256755.1 Planctomycetaceae bacterium | reverse complement strand
GAGGGCTTGCACTGCCGCAAAATCCATGCTAAAATACGGAAATGGTATCGCAAACGCATACCGCAAACCCTAAACAATCATTTTATGATGACAGCACGAACCGACAGGCACACGCCTGCTGCCGCGAATCCGACGCGGTGTTTCCACCGCCAATGTTTTAACCCGCCATGTCCCGAATCGGGAGGAGGCATACAAGTCCGGCTTAAATCCGGTTTCAGGTTTTTGACTTCTCATGAAGTCAGGATTGCTCTTTTCTTTTCCCTCTTTCTGCTTTTCTCTTGTTCTTCTCTTTTCGCCCAATCAACCCCATCAGCCGATCCTTCAAGCGGCGGGCTAACATCTCCCGCCGCCGGCACAGAAGAACAGAAATCCCCTGTTCTTGATGCGGAATTTGTCCGGCGAATACCGAATCAGGTGATCCGTTTTGAGCAAAAAGGGCAAAAAACCGTGATCGACCTTGACGGTGTGTACAGCGATCTTGACGGAATGCAGGATTGCGTCCCCGTCATCGAAATCCCGAAAGAGAAGAAACCGGAATCCCCCCCAAAAACGGGAACCGAACAGAAAACAGAAACCGAAAAGAAACCGGGCAAAGAAAAGAAAAAAGTTGCCGCGAAAGTTGTAAACGGAAAACTGATCCTCGAATGGCTCGCCCCCGGAAAGAGCGAAGTCAAACTCCGCATTTCAAATCCGAATACCGGCAAAATTTACTTCGAGCAGATCCCGCTCGAAGCAACCGTTCCCGACTATTGGAAAATGATTTACGCCCTGATCGGCGGTCTCGGCATTTTCTTTTTCGGGATGCGGTTCTTTTCCGACGGTCTTCAACTTGCCTGCGGCAACAGTTTACGCCGGCTGATCGCTTTCGCCACCGAAAACCGGTTCCTTGCCGTTGCTGTCGGTGTTTTTGTTACAGGAATTATCCAATCGTCTTCCGCAACGACCGTCATGGTGGTCAGTTTCGTCAACAGCCAAATCATGACGCTCGGACAAGCCATCGGCGTGATTATGGGTTCCAACATCGGAACAACGGTAACGGCATGGCTTTTGACGTTAAGTTTAGCCAAATACGGTCTGCCGATACTCGGCATCGGGGCGATGGTCTATCTGTTTTCCTCCGCCGACCGCACTAAATATCTGGCAATGGCGGCTTTCGGTCTCGGCGCAATTTTCTACGGACTCGATCTGATGAGCGGAAGTTTCGCGCCCATGCGGGAACTCTCCACGTTTAACAGTATGGTGAAATACCTTGCCGGAGATACCTATCTCGGTATGTGGACGTGCATCGGTATCGGCTGTTTGATTACGCTGATCCTGCAATCGTCTTCCGTAACCGTTGGTATTACAATGGCACTGGCAGCACTTGATTTAATTACGTTTGAATCGGCCGCCGGTATGGTTCTCGGTGAAAATATCGGAACAACCGTTACCGCCTATATCGCTTCCTTCGGAACCTCCATCAATGCCAAGCGGTCTGCGTATTTTCATATCCTTTTCAACGTCACCGGTGTTGTGTGGATGTCCTTCATTTTCCTTCCGGTGTATCTGCCGTTTATCCGCTGGCTCGTGACCGGAAGCGACGGTTCGTTTGATCCGAAAGTCGGAATCGCCGCCACTCACACGTGCTTTAACGTGATCAACACGATCCTGTTTCTGCCGTTTGTCCGGTACTTTGCCCGGTTTCTGGAAGATTACATCGGGAAAAGCGATGCTCCGGCGGCAGAGGATTCCAAGCATTTAACGATCCTTTCGATCCGGCATCTGGAACCGTCAACACTGGCGATTGAACGTTCCCGCATCGAAATTCTTCGTATGGGCAACGACTGCCTCCGTCTTTCCGAAAAAGTATCCTCGCTCATGAATGCCGAGATGCCGGATCAAAAGATAACGGAGAGTGCTTTCCGTCAGGAAATCGAACTCGACACGCTGCAAGATGAAGTGATCGCTTATGCTTCCCATCTCTTGTCGGGAAACATTTCGCACGACTTGAGCGAAGAAGCGTTCCGGCAACTCCGCATGGCGGATGAATTGGAATCGATCAGCGATTACCTCATCGTCATCCTGAAGTCGCATTTGAAATTGCAGCACGACGGATTATCCATGCCGCAACTGCAAAAGTTCGAGTTCCATGATATTCAAACGGCAACGGATGTGTTCTTGTCGAAGATTCTGCGGTTCTATTCCGACCGGAGATCGGATTATCCCGATTTGTCTGCCGAAGTGAAAACGCTCGGTGAAACGCTGAACCGTCAGGCGAAAGAATCCCGAAACAAGTTTTTACAGCGGATGGAAACGGAAACGTTTGACCCCCGCATCGTGATCGCTTACAACACGCAGTTCAACGCATTCCGGCGAGTCCGGGAGCATGCACAGAACATTGCTGAAGCCATTACGGGAACAAGATGAAAGAATATCCGGCAGCAAAGCGGGAGACAGCGTTTGCCGCTTTGCGTGAAGTTATGAACTTGAGTCATGAACTTTGTCTGCCGGTTGCAAGTGTGGCACTGGCGAGTACCACACTTGCTGTTTTGTTAAAAAGATGTTCACGCAAAATCGGTCCGATGTCAATCGGAGAAGCGTTGATCGAAATCCGCTGCCGTCCCCGTCCGGTAAAAGACGATTCCAGCCAATAGACCGAATCTTCCGGCAAACTTTGTGTAAGCCAGACATTGACGTTTCCGGCAATGTCCGCCATCCGGTCCCGTGCCGATTTTAATTCTGTCCGGTCATCGGGTTTCGGCAGTTTGTCGGCAATCTCCCGAAGAATCGCCGATAACTTGCGGAGCGGAGCCGCCAGCGGATTGCTGACAACGTTGATTTCTCTGATTCTGCCGTTGCTGCCGGGACGCTTTTGCAGCCATTCCGAAAGATATTGAAACAATAATTCCGATCCGTAAAAACATTCTTCAACCGCCTGCTGTCCTGATTTTGCCGTTGCAGCCGGTATATCCGTATTCATCAGCAGTCCTTTCTGCGTCCGTCCGTTGTAAAGCCGGTTCAGATTGTATTCAATCTGACTTTGTGTTACGGAAAGTCCGAGATGATCCGCCGCTGCCTGTTCAATGGTGTGGGCTTCGTCAAAAATGAGATATTGATAAACAGGCAGAATACTTCCGCCCTGACGGCGCACCGCCATATCGCTGAACAATAAGGCGTGATTGACGACAAGGATTTGCGCATTGGCGATCCGCCGCCGGGCGGTATTGTAAAAACATTTCGAAGCGTGTGCGCATTTTTTGCCGGAGCAATTGCCGGTTTCACAGCACGTTTCGTTCCAAATTTCCCAATCGGGTTCGGGATTCAGCGATGATTTGGAACCGTCATCGGTGTTTTTACTCCATTCCGAAAGTCGCTGAAATTCTTTTCCTTTACGGTCATCAAAAAGGGTGTCTTGTTTTTGTAAAGCGGTATGAAAGCGGCGCAGACAAAGATAATTGCTGCGTCCTTTCACCAGAACGGCGGTGAATTCAAAAGGCAATACGGCTTGAAGAAACGGAATATCTTTTTCAAGAAGTTGTTCCTGCAAACTGATTGTATGGGTGGAAACAACGGCACGCGGCGGGACGTTTTCGGATTCTTCACCGGTCAATTCGCTGTCCGTCTGCTGTCCGGCAGTTATTTCTCCGGCGGTTTGCAGAATGGCGGGAACGAGATAGGCGAAACTTTTGCCGACACCGGTGCCGGCTTCGACAGCGAGATGCTTTTTTGTACAAAAAGCCCGATAGACGGCATCAGCCATAGCGAGTTGTTCCTGCCGGTGTTCATACCGGTCAAGCCGCCGGGCGATCAATCCGCCGGAACCGAGAATGTCTTGAGGAGTGAGCATGCGAGCCGTTCATTATACCGGAGATCGCCGGACAGCAACACAGGCATGCGTTTTTGCATCGACCCAAGCGAGCAAATAAGTTCTGCCGGCAAAAACCTGCGCCGCCGGTGTTTGCGGGAGTTTTTACGTTTTGCGGCAAAGAAGTCAACCGTGCTGCCGTTAATCGGCCGTTTCCGGCGATGCCGGACGAATGGCTTCAAAGTACCGGCGGATCGTTTGCCGCTGTCCCAGCGGAATCGGTTCGGACTCCAAGACGGTTTCCGCCGTTTTCCGGTACTGCTGATAACGTTCCTGATACTGCCGGTTGCTTTTTGTTACAGAAACTTCATCAGAGTTAAGCGTTGTTTTTTCGGTTTCTCCGTTTTCCGTCATTTGACCGGTTAACTTTTCCTGCCGCCGCTTGCCGGCTAAATTCGTCTGCTGTCCGGTATTCGGGTTGCCTGCCGCTCCCTGTCCCCAATGACTGCTCGCCTGTTTCGTTTTATTTGTTTGCTTGCCGCCGCTCATGCTGCCCGGTGTCTGATCCGCTTTCATCATGCCGATCATCATACGCTTATTTTCCAAACTCTTGCCGATGCCCTGCCGGACACCCTGTTTTTCCGCTTCGTTTGCCAATTCTTTCGCCGCTTGTTCCGCTTTTGCACCGTCTCCTTCGGTCAATGCTTCACTCATTTTCTCAGCGGCTTTTTGTAACGTTTTATGATTCTTTTCACCGGCATTTTCGGCAGCGGCTTCCATTTTTTCGGCAATGGCTTTCTTTTCCGGTTTGGAAAGGTTTTGCAGCGTTGCGGCATCAAGTTTTTTTAATTCTGCTGCCGCCTTTGTAAAATCCTGCTTTTGCAAAGCACGGCTGACCGGCAGCGTCTTTTCCGTTATTTCCAGCGCAGCGGCAATCTTTTGCAGCAATTCATCGATGACTTCGAGTTGCAGCGATTCCTGTGCCGTTTGCAGTTTTTCCTCCATTTCCGAAAGTGCCGCCAGCGACTCCTTCGGATCGTTTGCCGATTGTTCAAATTTTCCGGTCAATGTCTGCATCTGTTCCGCAAGTCCGGCAATCGTTTTTTCCTCCGGGTTTTCTTTCACAAGTTCTTCAGTTTTTGTAACAATTTCTTCGCGAAGAACCGGATTTTCTGCCGGTACCGTTTCCATGATTTCAGTATGTGCCTGCCAGCGGGATTGAAGATAATTATCGGCGTACCGTGTTCCGGCGAAAGAAAATAGCATCATCCACAAAGCAATATCACAAATTCGGGGAAAACGCTGCGGCAGCACATCGTTTAATTGGAAAGCGGCAAGATGCTGTTCCGCATCGGCAATTTGAAGTTGTTCGGTCGGCGTTAGTGCGGATTTCTGCTGCAAAACCGCTGCCGTCAGCATCCGGTCTTTGAGACCGTAATGCCGATCAATCACGGCCGCAGCGGACAAACGGTTTGTCCGGCAGAAAAAACCGTAAATAAGAGGCGCAGACAGCGCGATCAGAATAACGAACCATGCCGGTAAAGAAATTTGCGGGAAAAGCGTCAAAGGAAACAAAACCGCAGCGGTCAGATTTCCCCAAGCAATGCAGCGAAAGAAATGATGCTCATGCTGCCTTCCCCGGACAGCATCGATTGCTTCAGAAAGAGTGTTTATCATAGTCCGTCATTGTACACAAAAAACGGCATGAAACAATCACGGTTTGCTGCCGCCGTTTCCTCTTTCGTCTTGTTTTGTCAAACGTATCATGTTAAACTGATAAGCATGACAATTTATTTAGACAATAACGCAACGACGGCAGTGGCCCCGGAAGTCTTCGAGGCGATGGTTCCGTTTTTGCAGCAGGAATACTTTAATCCCAGTTCCATGTATCCGGCGGCGAAACCGGCGCGTGCCGCTGTCGAAACCGCCCGGCAGACGATTGCCGGGCATCTCGGTGCCGAACATCCTTCCGAATTGCTTTTCACTTCCTGCGCCACCGAAAGTATCAATGCGGCTTTTTTCGGTGCAGCCCGTGCAAATCCGAACCGGAAACACGTGATCACAACGGCAGTCGAACATCCGGCAGTTCTTGAGGTTTGCAAGGAATTGCAGCATGAGGGATATGAGGTTTCTTACATCGGTGTTGATCGGAAGGGAAATCTGAACCTCGGCGAATTTGTCCGGGAACTCCGGCATGACACCCTTCTTGCAGCGGTGATGCATGCCAACAGCGAAACCGGTGTGGTTTTTCCGATTGACCGGCTTGCCCGAATCGTGAAAGAGACGAATCCTGAAATCATGTTTTTTTGCGATGCAACACAATCTGTTACAAAAATGCCGATTCACCTGACCGGCAACTTCCGGCACGTTGATATGCTTGCTTTTTCCGGGCATAAGATTCATGCACCGAAAGGAACCGGCGGTTTTTATGTCCGCCGGGGAACCCGGATACGCCCTTTTATGCTCGGCGGACATCAGGAATTCAGCCGGCGCGGCGGAACCGAAAATGTTCCGTATATTGCGGGATTGGCCAAAGCGTTTGATATTGCCGCTGTGTCTCACGATGCGGATAGGGTGCGGATTGAAATGCTGCGGAATAAATTGGAATCGGCAATTGTTGCCCGGGTTCCGTATGTAGAGGTGAATGGTGCCGAAGCGGAACGGATGCCGAACACGCTTAATCTGGCGGTACATTGTATCGAAGGGGAAGGAATTTTGTATCAATTAAGCGAATTCGGTATTTGTGCGTCCAGCGGTTCGGCATGCACATCGGGATCGCTGGAGCCGTCGCATGTGTTGACGGCGATGGGGGTTCCGTTCACGGCGAAACATGGTTCGGTGCGGATTAGTTTGAGCCGGTACACAACGGAGGCGGAAATTGATACGGTGATCGAGGCGTTTCCAGATATTGTGGCCCGGCTGCGGCGGCTGTCGCCTTACTGGGATCAGGAAAAAAATCAGCCGCGCAAGGGTTAGCCGTTTGCAGCACACCGGCAGGAAAACTCCCGCACCGCTGTTGACAATCCTCTTTTTTCATGGTATTCTATCTATGTAGAGACGATTTCTCTGAACTATTCACATCCCAAACATTATGTACACGAAAGAATCGGAAAAAGCGGTCATGACCGCAATGTGCCACGCAACAAC
>JAIRPZ010000122.1 GCA_031256755.1 Planctomycetaceae bacterium | reverse complement strand
GCCGGCATGAAGATGTGATACTCACCCCGGCAAACCATCGGACATTTGCCGGATTTTTTTGACTGACACCAAACATAGATATAAATGCTAAAAGGGTAAAAATGAAAAATGAACTGTCGGACTTGGGTGATTGTAATGATTCCCGGTTTGTGTGTAAAGAGGATTACGTGAACACAAAAGCGGCATCCCGCCGCGCAAATTGAGATCCCTTGACGGGCATATTTTTAATTGATAATTAAAAGACGGCATCAAGAAAGAAAATTTTAACAGCAATTGACAGGATTTTCAGGATTAAACAGGAGTCCTTGCCGGACGGGCAGTATTTCTAATTATCAATTTTCAATAGTCAATTATTCTGCCGTCTGCAAACTGCTGTCTTGTATTTCTTGCTGTTTTTGTTTAGGATAGGGCGTTGTGACGAGGAGCGAGGAAGTTATGAGTGAAAAACAACAGGAACAGGGATTAGCGGGCTGGGAGCGTGCGATTCAGCGGTTGGCGGAGCAGCAAGCGGAGTTTTCTGCCCGCTGGGAACGGGAACGCATTGAGCGTGAGCGTTTGGAGAAAGAGCGTGCGGAGCGTTGGGAACGCGAAAAAGCCGAGCGTGCGGAGTGGGAAAAGCAGCAAGCCGCGGCTTTGGCGGAGCGTGATGCCCGCTGGGAACGGGAACGCATTGAGCGGGAACGTTTGGAACAAGAACGCGCCGAGCGGGCAGAACGGGACCATAAAGAAATGCGGCGGGACATCGGCGGAATCGGCAAAAGTCAAGGCGAACACGCCGAACAGTTTTTTCAACGGGCGATGAGACATGCCGACTCGTTTTGCGGTATCGAGTACCACTCGGTGACTCCGAACCAAGCCCGCAGCAGCGGCGACATCGCTGACGAATACGACATTATTTTGCACAACGGCAATGCACTGGTGCTTATCGAAGTGACGTACAAGTTTCGGATGCAGGATTTGCACACGTTTGCGCGTCGGAAAGTGGATAATTTCCACAAGTTATTTCCTGAACATGCGGGCAAGACGATTTACCTTGCGGTTGCGGGATTTTCGTTTGGACCGGGGGTTGCAGACGAGGCGTTGAAACTCGGACTGGCGGTGCTGCAAAAGGACGGTAAAAATGTCGAAATCAGCGGTAATAACCTCAAGGCGTTTTGAATTGATATTAAAAGACAGCAGATTGCAGACCGCAGCAAGAAAAATTTCTCTCTTGCTGCGGTCTGCGGGCATATACCCTCCCCCGCCCGCCTAGCCCTTGATTTTTCTGACGCTTTTGTTCAGGTTGAGAATCATCGAGTTGAGTTGTTCCGTTGCCGCAGCCGTCCGCTGCGCCGTGTCCAGATTGTGTTTGACCGTCGAGTCAATCTGTTCCAAACCACTGTTCACCGAAACCATCGCCGTTTCCTGCTCCTTCGACAACGATGATATCGCCTGAACCTTGTCCGTCGATTCCGAAATCAGCACCGTGATACGGTTCAGCGATTCCGATGTCTCATTCGCAATCTGCACACCCTCCTGAATCCGGCTGTTGCTGCTCTCCAAAAGCGATGCCGTTTCCTGCGCCGCTTTCGCACTCCGCGCCGCTAAATTACGCACCTCTTCCGCAACAACCGCAAATCCCTTGCCATGCGCTCCGGCACGGGCAGCCTCCACCGCCGCATTCAACGCCAGAAGATTCGTCTGAAACGCAATGCTCTCAATCGTTTTGATGACATCTTTCGTACTTTCCGATGTACTGTTGATTTGCTCCATCGAAATCACCATCCGGGACATTTGCGCCTGACCGGCTGCCGCCGCTTCCACCGCCTCCCGCGTCAAATTGTTAGCAGAGTCGGCATCCCGCACAGTCGATTTAATCTGTTCCGCCATGTTGCGGATTTCCGTAAACATCGCCTGAAGACGGTCGGTCTGTTCCTGCGCCCCCTGCGATAACGCCGCCGCATCAGACGCAATCGTCCCGACACTGCTCACCGATTGTTTCACCGCCGTTTCAATTTCCTCCGCAATATGCATGATGTGTTCACGAGCCGATACGTCTTGCAGAATTTCCATCATCCCGATTTTCCGGCCGCGGACATCCGTAATGTAATCGCTGAAGATTTCCCAGACCGCTCCGCTGAACGTTTCCTGCGATATTTTTTGGCTGTTCTGTTCAAGATGATGCAGCGACTGCCGGTCCGTGCCGGTTTTTTCCCGCCAGAATGTCTCCCAATCCCTGCCGACCGCCGGTGTCTCGCCGCCAATGTCCAGCAGTTTGCACGCCGCCTGATTCGCCAGCGTGATTTTGTGCGACGTGTCCGTAACCGAAATCGGTGTCGGCGACGTGTCCAGCACCTGCCGGTACCAATGGTCTTTGGCAGTGATGGAACGGTTGACACGTCCGGCAAATAATATGCCGACAAAACCGGCAATGACCATCACGAGCATCCCGAACATCAATGCCCGTCGTAACGAATCGCTTTGCGCCTCGTCCGTGTTTTTATGCAGTTCGCCGATGTTGGCAGCGGAATCTTCCGCCAGCCGTTTTCCGCCGGCCGTCAGAACGGATTCCAGTTCCTGATTGCTTTTGACGTGTCCCTTCTTGAGTTGCTCAAACTGCTCCGTCATTTGCCTGTGCATCGCTTCCGATTGCTGTTCCGCTTTGATGCTTGCCGCCATCACTTTCGACTTTTCGGCAACGACAATGACTGTCCAAGGTACCGGCAAACTGCCGAAAGTGACCGGAACGTGAATTTTTAACGTTTCTTCATTCGGTTTCACCGCAAAAGACGTGTCGTAATAAAAGCCCGCTTTTCCTTCTTTCAGGAGTGCAGCGGTTTTGTCGTTGCCGCCGCCGGGGATTTCTGTCACGTTTTTCGTGATGCATTCGGTGTCGGGATGGCCGGCGATAAGACCTTCCGGCGTGACGAAAACGGCGTATCCGGTTTCCAGCGGGGCGGCATCTTTCAGCAAATCGGCAAACGCCAGCACGTTAATATCAAAACCGACCACGCCGAGAATCTCCTTTTTTTCCGTGCCGTCCGGCAGCCGCCGCTTGGTTTGAATCGGCGCACAAAGCCCGATGACCCAATTTCCTTCATCTTTATACGGCGGGTCAACATATTCTTCCCCTTTTTCGTAGGGGACGCGGAAATACGTATCCTGAAGGAACGACTGGCAGAAATCCCGGACAATCACTTCGCCGTTATCGGTTTTTACGCGGTGAATCCAGGGGGAATACCGTCCGGTTTCACCGGCGGACGGACGTGCATTCATGGCGGCGGCATCCATTTTGAGTGCGTCGGCTCCGCGCGGAACGCTGCCGTTTGCCTGTACATACGCCTGATAAGCGTCAATATGTTCTTTATCTTTCCCGTCCAAAGCGTTCTCTCCCCAGACATTCCAAACGGCGAGCGATTTCGGCGATGCTTTCAGGACATCGGTCAGCATCATATCAAGGGTTTTCCGGTCGGGAACAATTCCGGCAACGTCGCATGAGCGTTTATAAGCACTGAGCGATTCGGACAATGTCCGGGCGGTCACCACGAAAGAATCGACGAGAACCTGAATTTTCCCGCCGATATTTTCGCCTGTGAGTCGTGCTTCGGTTTCTCCCATTTCGGAGATTTGCTTTCCCAGTCCGGCGGTCATTTTGTCAAAATGTCCGCTGATATTTATTTCGATGCGGCGGCTTTCCTCATCCTGAACGGCGGCGGAATTTTCAAGGGTTATTTTTTGCGAGGCGAGCATTTCATCGAGTTGTTTTTTCTGAGTTTCGTTCAGTTGAACGAGTCGGGCATCGATGCCGTCGACCATAATGCGGGAATTCCGGGTCATGACCCATATCATGGCGGCGGCGGTAAAAAAGGTGAGAACAAGGATACCGGCAATCAAACTGCGTCCGACATTCATAAAAAACTCCGTGAGAGAAAAGGATAAAATAGGAAATACGATTATACCTGTTCCGAACCGTTTTGAGAAGTATCTTGTTCCATGCTTATTTCCCTTTCTCCCTTTTTTGTGAACAATTTTCCCTTTCCGCCCGTTTTCAAACGAGAATGAACTGTTTTCAAACGAGAATGAACTGTTTTCAGACGAGAATGGACCGTTTTCAGACGAGAATGGACCGTCCGGGCAGGAAAACGAAACAGAGAGCGCAGCGGACGAATGCTGTGTACAAGCGTGCCGCCGCTTGGGGAAAGAGCCGGCGGCGTTGACATTTGCCGTTAAGAGCGGATAATACACGGATTCCCTGATTTATTTTCATTTCCCCTTCCTTACTATGCCCTGGTTTTATCACACACAAAAGCAATTTACGAAAAAGGACATTCTTGATGCGGTTGTCAAGTTTGCCGACGAAGCCAAGAACAGGATTTGCGCTCATCCGAAACGGGTGCTGCTGCTCCCGCCCGATATTACCCGCGCCCACAGCGGTGCCGGCTATATCACCGAAGAACTTTACAAGATTTTTGCAAAAGATGCCGAAGTCCGGCTCATCCCGACACTCGGTCAGCACGTTCCGCACACGCCGGAACAGAACCGGTGGATGTTCGGCAGTGTTCCCGAAGACAAAATTGATAAACATAACTGGCGCACCGATTCCAAAACGGTCGGCGAGATCCCCGCAGATTATGTCAAAGAAATTTCCGGCGGCAAAGCAGATTGGGCGATTCCCGTTGCCGTGAACCGGAAACTGTTTGACGAAAAATGGGACATCATTCTGAATATCGGACACGTTGTCCCGCACGAAGTCCTCGGCTTTGCCAATCACAACAAGAATTATTTTATCGGTCTCGGCGGCAAAGAAATGATTTGTGCATCGCATTTGATGGCGGCGTGCTGCGGCATCGAAAACAATCTGGGAACGCTCACCACGCCGCTCCGCGCCTGTTTCAATAAAGCCGAAGAAGAGTTTCTGGGGCATCTGCCGGATGCTTATTTTCAAGTTGTGATGGCTTACAGCGATTCCGGCGAACTCGTTCATACCGGCGTGTATGCCGGCGAGTATGTCGAAACGTATCTTGCGGCGGCGAAAGCATCGCGGAAGCAGAACATTACGGTTGTTCCGCCGCTGAAAAAAGTGGTTGCCGTGATGCAGGGAGACGAATTTTACAGCACTTGGGTTGCCAACAAAGCCATTTACCGGACGCGGAAGGCGATGGCGGACGGCGGCGAATTGCTGATTATTGCGCCCGGTTTGAAACGGTTCGGCGAACAGCCGGAAATTGATTCGCTGATACGGAAATACGGTTACGCCGGCACGGAAAAGGTGATGGAACTTTACCGCAAAGCCGGACCGGCGGACGATTTGAAGGATTTGGCAGTCGGCACGGCGCACCTGATTCACGGTTCGTCCGAAGGACGTTTTACGATAACATACGCGCCGGGACACCTGACGGAAAAAGATTTGAAGACGGTGAATTTCGGTTACGCCGATTACAAGGAGACCGTGAAACGTTACGACCCGCAAAAGTTGAAAAACGGTTTTAACACGATGCCGGACGGCGAAGAGATTTACTTTATCAGTACGCCGTCCGCGGGCTTATGGTCAACGGCGGAACGGATGCAGTGAACCGGTGCGGTATCCGCTGTCCGTGATTTTGGGTGTCCGGCCGATGGATTACGCAGCCGCGTGTTCTGCGTTTTCTGTCCGGCGGCGGACGTATGCCCTGTCCGGCGGGGCGGCATGCCGCTTTTGAGTGCCGTACCGTTGTTTTTATCAAAAAATATGATAAAATGGCAAACAACACTGACGGCAGGAATGAGTTTTTTTCACTGTACCTAACCGTAATCCGCCCATTATGAACAATGAAACCGCCCGTGAAGAGTTGCGAAAATCGCTGATCGCCGAACAACTGCCGGCAATGCCTCACAGTGCCTTGTCCGTACTGAAATTAGACAACGATCTTTCCAAAGTCAATATCAACGATTTGGTACGTCCCATCGAAGCCGATCCCGGTTTGGCAGCGCAAGTGCTGAAATTTCTTAATTCTTCCGCCTTCGGTTTTCAAAGCACCATCTCCAATATCCGGCAGGGAGTCGCACTGGTCGGCATCCGCATCGTCAAGAACTTTGTGCTGTGGAAAGCCGTTTTCAGTTTGATTCCGCGAAGTAAAACCGGTTCATTCGATGTCGGTCTGCTTTGGCAGGACTCGCTTCGCCGGGCAATGTTTTCGCGGATTTTACTGCTGGAATTAAAAAGAGGCGACACCGAAATGGCGTTTGCCGGCGCACTGCTGCAAGATATGGCGATTCCGCTGCTGCTGAAACTGAAAACCGCCGATTACAGCCCCGTGCTGGATTCGCTGGCAAGGCAGCCCGCTTCCAGACGGCTTTCGGATATTGAAAACGATAACTTCGGCTGGAATCATGCCGATGCCGGTTTTGTGCTGGGACAGCATTGGAAACTGCCCGAAATACTGGTGAATCTCATCGGCAATCATCTGCGGGCGGAAGAATTAGCCGCCAGTTTTGCCGAGCAGCCGGAGTATTTTGTCGTTGCCCTTTCGTCTCTGCTCCCTTCCGTGACCAAAGCCGATTGGGACGACCGTGATGCTTTTATCCGTCTTTTTGAAAAGGTGTTTTCCGGCAACAAGCGGCTGTTCCTCAATTTATTCAGCAGAATTGACATCGAATTTGAACAATATGCCGCTCTCCTGCAAATTGCCCAGCCGAAACAGGGATTATTTACGTATATTGATGCATGAGAAGAAGGGTGCTTGCCGTCTGCCGCGGCTCCTTTCCATGCTGACGCTTGTTTTGCTTGTTCTTCCGGTTGCGGCGGAAGACCGGCTGGCGGAGTATTACAGCCGGTCGGTTCCCGCTGCCGAAAAATATATAAGCCGGTTCAGCAGCGAAGCACCCGCTGTAATGCCGGAAGGCAATTTCACCGCCGGAAGCAATATCCTCGATAACATTGCCCTCATCGCTTCCGCCCGCGCTGATCTGCCGGAAGGAAAACGTCCCGATCTGCATCAAACCGTGAAACTGTTCCGCATTGCCGAAGCCATGCAGGACAAAAATCCGAAAAGTCCGTCCTTCGGCAACTTCCGGTGGTACTGGAACAATCAAACCGTTACTGATCTCAACGCTGTTGTTTTTGTAACAGAAAGGATGCTGCCGGTTTATTATGAATCCTTCGATCTTCTGCCCGCCGAATCGCAAACGGTATTGAAACGGATGATGGAACGTTCCGTAACCGCCTGCCTTGCCCGGAAAGTCCCGCCTGATTATACCAACATCGCTGTGATGAACGCTGTTCATTTAATTTTGCTGGGGCAGATTTTTGACCGGACGGAACTCTGCACAGAAGGCAGGCAGCGGCTTTGGAACATTACCGCCTGTCTGCTGGATCACGGTATTGCCGAATACAACTCGCCGCATTATTATCCGAACATTATCGACACGCTGCAACTCGGTTTCCGTTACATTAATAATGCGGAAATGAAACAGATGATCGAAGTGCTGCTTGATTATTTCTGGACGGATTTATCGCTGCACTGGTTCCGTCCCGGCTTGCGGCTTGCCGGTTCACAAAGCCGTTCCTACGATTATCTTACCGGTGCGCCGATGAACGCAGCGCGGATCATGGCGGACGGCGGTCTTGCTCCGTACAATGACAAGATGCGGCATTATGCGGTTCTGCGTTCATTCCGGGCGTTGTATCATCCGCCGGAAACGGTGACGGCATTGAACGGACAATATCCGCGTTATGTTTTTCGCCGCTGGGGAAAAGAGCCGCAGCAATGGGCATCTATGATGATGTTCCATGACATTGCGCTCGGTATTGCCGGTGCGCAGTACGGTTCCCCTTATCCGCACTGTCTTCCGCTTACGGTGGACATTTCAGACGATTCCGACAGCGGGGATTTAACGACACATCAATATCAGGCGCGGTGTTATTTTATTGCTGACGGCAGAGGCGATCCTTTTGCAGAGAAACGTTCACCGGTCGGCAGAGCGGAACATCCGAAGGCGTTGAACCTTGATGCGCTTTGGTTTGGTTCGCAACGGACAGTCGATGCGGTCGGTGTTGTTCTCTATCCGCAAAAAAACATTCACGATCCGGCGGTAACCAATGTGATGTCGCATTTTGTCTTCCGCAAACCGGAATCCGGTCGGTGTGAAGTCCGTTTGCACGAAGCGGCGGTGATTGCCTGCTATCCTCATAGTATTGCAGGGATACGGGTTCTCTGGATGAGAGATATTGAAGGACAAACGCCTGCCGCAGCGGACAGCAAAAGAATGTTGTCGCTGAACACGGAAGATTTATTTCATCATCAAACCGAATCAAACGGCGATAGCAATCATCATGACTCCCGCCGCGGCGTGTTTCTTTTAACGGTCAACCATAATCCTTGGCATCCGGCCGTACGGAAGGAGCGTATGGAAAAGACCGCTATGGCGGGGGCGGCGTTTTGGATTCGGATCGGGTCCGGCATTGATACCGGAGATGCCGCAAAAACAGAGGATTGGATCAGTAAGTTTATCGGGGCAAAGGTGGTGCGGAGTCAGATCAGCGGCAACAGTTTTGACTTTGCCGTAGAAGGCCGGGACGGCATTGTTTCTGTCCGGCACACGGATACGGAGACCGTTATCGAACCGGAATTGCCCGCAGGGATTTTGATGTTGAACGGCAAGGATTTGGGCAGACCGGTTTTGGAAAAGATTCCGGCGGTGAAAACGTTTTCTGAGGCATTTCGCTGTGCGAAACCGGTTGTGATTGTTCCTTCGGGAACGTATTGGGAAGCGGCAAGCGGGATTATGTTGTTTGATCCATTAACGGCGGGCAGCGGGCAGCCGTCTGCGGCGGGAGTCCGGGTTAATGCGGATATTTCGTATCTTGTGCAGATCGATGCGGCAGGCGAGTATTTTTTGTGGGGGCGTGTTTTGACGCAGGACGGATCGCATGATTCGTTCCGGTTTGCGGCGGATAAACGTTTGCCGGACGGTTCGTTTGACTGCCGGCGGGCGGTGACGGATTGGGCATTGGGAACGCGCCGGCAATGGACTTGGGTGAAGTTGCCGGTGCCGCTGCGGCTGGAAAAGGGGGTATGGCGTTTTACGCTTTCGCCGCGTGAACCGGACGGGATCATTGACCGGCTGTACCTGACAACGGCAAAGGGTAATCCTTTGTAATGGAAAATGGATAAGGGTGAAAAAAATAACTACATCACCATAGCGTGTCTATGTTTAGTACACCCCGAAGCCGGAGAATTGTCAAGACCGCTTCTGAAAGCTATCGGAACTGTTCCGGTCATTTTAAGGCGACCACCATTCTTTTCCCTTGGTTTGAATGAGTTTCTTCCGTTCCGCATCCATTTTTTCATTAAGATCAAGTCCGGTTTGGAGAACACCGAAAGGATTGATCTCAATACCGCCGCACGCCACCACAGACGAATAACCGATTTTAGAAATGACCGATTTGCTTTCCACACTCTTCGGCTGCGGATAAGGAATCAATTTGAGTTTCGATTCATCATGCAGAATCAACAGCCGGCAATCCGCCTTTTGCAATAACTTTTCCTGCTGAATGACCGCCGCCACAAAGGCAATTTCCATATCCTTCACTAATTCGCCGAAGACCGGCTGCGATTTGACAAGAGCATCAAAATTCTCTTCAACCCTTTTACACCACTGAACTGCCGCACGATCCGTGTTTTCCCGCTTAATATTCTGCCGGACAGCAAAATAATCTTCTTCGGCAAAAACACGAATTTTCAAATTGCTCAACTGATACGTCAGTTTTTTAGAATCATGCGTGACGGGTGAATACTCCGGCACAATCCAAAACCGCGGATTCACCGGACGGCTGCCGGAAATCAAACTGATATAACTGGGAACATTCCGAACCGCCGCCGGCTCTAATCCGAGAGCAATACGTTTCATCTTCAAATCCGCTGCGGCGAGAACTTTGGCGAACCGGCTTTGCAGCGGTACGCCGGTGATCGCAATCGGCATTTTCCCGAAAGCGTTTTCTAATTCGTCAGCATACGCTCCGGCATTTTTCGCATCTATCGTTGAGTACCGCTGCTGAACCTTGACAATTTTTCCCAAAGCGTCCGAAGCCGGTTCAATAGAACACGTAATAATGCCTTGCTGATGAGTAAAACGGTTCTGCATCATCAAAACGGTCAGAAAGTCCTCAAGCATCATCATCGGACTGCCTGACTGCGCACCAATGATGTTCCCTGCCGAATCATTTTTCCACCCTTCAGCGGGACCGATCAAAAGAATGTCTTTTTCTTCCGGGATCACCGCAATATATTTGATCGAGGTTAATCCGCCGAGATACCGCATCGCATCGGGAATGAATTTCTGCTTTTCCACGATTTCTTTCATTTCGGCATCGAACTTTTTCAGCGAGATTTTCCGCAGAGGAACACTCTTGTTCAGATCAGCCGGAACATCCGGTTTCGCCGCAAGTTTTCCGATTGAAATTGCTTTTTCTTTGGAGAGCGGAACAACCGTTCCGTCGGTACCGATTTCAATTCCGCAGCCGGTACTGCGGAAATCCGGCGGATTTCCGGCAGCGGCAAATCCGCCGAAAAACAAAGCACACAAAATTATTGTTACAAAAAGCATCCTGCTGATCTCCGTTTTTCTTTCCAGTTTCTTTGCTTTGCCGCACCGCCTGCCGTCAAAACATTATTCGCCGCGGAGTTTGATACCGAAAGGAACCAGTTTTTCCCGAATCTCGTTCAAACTCGTGACACCGAAATTTTTACATTCCAGCATTTCGTCCGCTGTATGCCGCACCAACTCGCCGATGGTCTGAATGTTTAAGCGGTTGAGACATTTTCTTGCCCGGACAGACAAATTCAAATCCGTGGCGGGTCTTTCCAGCGTTGCCTGCATTTCCGGCGGCAATGTCGCAATGTCCACAACGTCGGGAACCGGTTTTTCCGGCGCAAACATTCCCATACTCAACCCTTTCAGAGTCAGCATTTCCCGAATCTCCACCAAACTGGTCTCGCCGAAATTTTTACTGGCGAGCAAATCCTGTTCCGTGCGGGTGCATAAATCGGCAAGGGTCATAATTCCCATCGTTTTGAGACAATTCCGGCTTCGGACGGACAATTCAAAATCAGATACCGGCAGGTTCAGAATTTGATTCATGCGGTCTTTTCTCCGCTGCGTCTCTTCATCAAGCCGCATTTCGCTGGATGCTTTTGCGTCCAGCAGAAAAAGCCGTACCCGCAGGTTTTCCGGCTGCGCATCGACAACCCGCTGATAACATTTCACGGCGTTGTCATACTGCCCCCGATCCTCGTACAGCAAGCCGAGATTGACAAGGGCTCCCGTATAAGCAGGAAACCGGGTAACCGCCCGCTCATACAATTTAAGGGCTTCCTCATCATTTCCCGCCCGCTCATTTTCCAGTGCCAGACCGAAAAGCGCACCGGGATGATTTTTGTCGGCACGTTCCGCCCGCTCATAGTACGCCCACACTTGCTCCCGCTCTTCGCCGTACAGCGTTTGTGAAAGAACAGCCCCGCGCTGATAGAGATACTCGGCGGTTTGTTCCACGGCACCGTGCAGGTCGTCCAACTGTTTCAGACATTCTTCAAATTTGTTCTGACAACGGTAAACCTCGGCGCGTCCAAGAGTACATTCGTCCGCACTGTACCCGCTTTTTTGGGCTGCATCAAAATTCTTGGCGGCTTCGTCATAGTGTCCCATAGCAAAGAGGGATTTGGCTGTGTAGTAGAGCGGCAACGCTCCGCCGTCCCCTTTTTTCAGGCATTTTACGGCTTCTTCGTACTGTCCGAGCAGATAATAGGCGGCACCGAGCCGAACCCGTCCGGCGTGACTTAACGTCCCTTTTGATTCTTCGGCTCCCAGTTCGCCGGCGGCATCCCGAAGAGCGTCCATCTGCGATGCATCTTCGCTCAAAACCGAGACCAAACGGTTCATTTCCTTCGGACCAAAAGAACCGTCAAGTAAAACGGTTTGTTTAACGTCAAAATCTTCGATTGCTGCCATTGCGGTCATTGCTAAACAAAAACAATAATGCCGTCATTGTACAACTTTTTACAAATTCGGCAAGGGGTATTTTGCGGCTTTGCTCCCCCCGCTTGTTTTTACGGGATAAGGTGATATAATGTCCGCCCATTGACAGCGTAAAGAGAAAAGAAAAAACGAAAAATGACACTGATCACCAAAGAAGAAAAGCAGGAACTCATCGGAAAGTATAAGCGTTCCGAAAGCGATACAGGTTCTTCCGAAGTCCAAATTGCCGTCCTCACCAAAAAAATCAACCTCTTGACGGAACACCTCAAAGTGAACAAGAAAGATCATTCCAGCCAGCGGGGTCTCATGATGATGGTCAGCCGCCGCCGCCGGCTTCTCGACTACCTCAAAAGCCGGGAACCCCAGCGGTATGTCGATGTCATTCAGGCACTCGGTATCCGAAAGTAGCGTTCAAACCGGCTGCGGGGAATTTGAAAACCGTTTCCGTTTCGTGTTTCGCCGGCTGCCGGCAGAACACGCCGGGACGGAGTCAAACCCTTTTTCAATTGTCTGTTTTCCGTTCTCAATGATCCTTTACATCTCCTCAACAACAACGTAAACACGTTCAAACTTACTTAAACATTATGCCTAAAATCAGGGTTGAAAAACAAATCGGAGCCGGAACACTTTGGATGGAAACCGGCGAACTCGCAAAACAAGCCGCCGGAAGTGTTCTTATCGGCTACAATGATACTATCGTTCTCTGTGCCGCCACGACCGGACCCAGCCGTCCCGGCACTGACTTTTTCCCGCTCACCTGCGATTACCGGGAACGTTCCGCCGCTGCCGGCAAGTTTCCCGGCGGATTCATCAAACGGGAAGGAAAACCCGCTCTCAAAGAAGTTCTCACCTCCCGTCTCATTGACCGTCCGATGAGACCGCTTTTTCCCAAGGGCTTTTTCAATGAAGTTCAAGTCCAATCCTTCACGCTCTCCTCGGACAAAACGGTCGATCCCGACGTGCTGGCAATGAATGGTTCCGCCGCCGCCGTGTCGATCTCGCCGCTCCCTTTCAACGGTCCGCTGGCATCGGTCCGGCTCGGTTTTCTGCACGGCAAATTCGTGCCGTTTCCGACAATGGAAGACCTCGAAGAAAGCGAACTCGACCTCATCGTTTCCGGTAATCAGGACAATATCCTGATGATCGAAGGATTCGCACGGGAATTGCCGGAGGACTTGATGCTCGAAGCCCTTGCCGCCGCACATGGATACATCCGGGAAATTGTCAATCTCCAACTCGAATTGATCGCCCAAGTCAATCCGGTGCGGATGACCTATACCGAACCGCCTGTCGAAGCCCTTTACAACGCTTTGAAGGAAAAATACTACGACGCTTTTTGGCAGGCAAAGCGGACGAGCGGCAAATTGGATCGGGCTGAAGCGTGTTCGGCTCTGAAAAATACCGCAAGAGCGGCGTTTTTCCCCGCAGCGGTCTCTCCGAATTCCGCCGCAATTTCTTCGGCAGCGAAGGACGAAGCGTCCGAACTTGATCCGCCGGCTGAAGAAAATCCATGGACGGCGGACTTGTTCGACATTGCTTGGCACGAACTCGAAGAGCGGATAGTGCGGGATCAGATTTTGTCCGGCACCCGTCCCGACGGCCGCGGAACGAAAGATATTCGCAACATTGAATGCCGGGTCAACGTTTTGCCCCGCGTCCATGGTTCATCGTTGTTTCAGCGAGGCGAAACGCAGGCATTGATTACAGTTACGCTCGGAACACAGCGCGACGAACAACGGGTGGACGGTCTTTTCGATGAATACTCGAAAAAATTCATGCTCGATTATAATTTCCCCAGTTTTTCGGTCGGCGAATGCAAGCCGATTCGGGGTCCCGGTCGAAGAGAATACGGTCACGGGGCGTTGGCGGAACGGAGCGTCAATCCGGTCATACCGGGTCCCGACAAGTTTCCGTACACGATCCGGGTTGTTTCGGACATCTTGGAATCCAACGGTTCGAGTTCGATGGCGACTGTCTGCGGTGCAACGCTCGGATTGATGGCCGCGGGAGTGCCGATCACCAATCCCGTGGCGGGCATTTCGGTCGGTTTGGTCAGGGAAACCAACGACAAATGGGTTCTTCTCACCGACATTATGGGAGACGAAGATCACTTCGGCGACATGGATTTCAAAATTGCCGGTACGCAAAACGGCATTACCGGAATCCAACTCGATCTGAAAATTGACGGTATCACGATGGAAATGATCAAAGCAACGCTGGCGCAATCCCGCGAGGCACGGATTCAAATCCTGAAAAAGATGCTTTCGGCAGTACCGAGACCGGCAAAGGAAATTTCTTCGTTTGCACCGCGGTTGCTGAAAACGAAAATTGATCCTGACAAGATCGGCATGCTGATCGGACCGGGCGGCAAAACGATTCGGTCGATTCAGGATCGGACGGGTGCATTGATCGAAATCGACAATGACGGGACGGTAACCATTGCCGCAACGGACGGCAAGTGCGGACAGGCTGCGTTGGACGAAGTCACTCGGCTGACAGGTTCAGTCGAAGTCGGCAAGATTTATGAAGGGCAGGTCACGAGCATTAAGGAATTCGGAGTGTTCGTGGAGGTGCTGCCGGGACGTGACGGCTTGTGTCATGTGAGCGAACTGGCAGAAGATTACGTGGAAAATGTCGCTAAACATTTCAAAATAGGTGACCGTTTTCCGGTGAAAGTGATTGCCATTGACGAACAGAACCGGATCAAGTTAAGCCGTAAAGCGGCTTTGCGGGACCAGAAAAACGCCGAACCGGAAGAGTAGCCGCACCGGAACTGTTTCACCAGTTTCGCCGCCGGTAGTTCCGGCGGTTTTTTTGTGTTTTGTTTGTGTGTTTGACTCGTTCACCGTTCTTTCCACGACCGGAAAATAAGACGGACGCTGCGTTCGGCAACGAAATAATCCCACGCCCAATTAAACATCACCATCAGGCGGTTGTGAAATCCGACAAGATAGGTCAGATGAACAGCCAGCCACACCAGCCATGCAATTGTTCCGGTAAGTGTTCTTGTGCCGATCCGCACTGCCGCTGCCCCGCGTCCGACCACAGCCATGGATCCTTTATCGTGATACACAAACGGCTGCAATTCCTGTTTGCGTACCAGCCGGACTAAATTTCGTGCGGCGTGAATTCCTTGCTGAATGGCGTTGGGGGCGACCATCGGCGGGACGGTTTCTCCTTCCGGCAGCGATAAGTCGCCGGCAACGAAAATCTCCGCACGATTGGCTATTTGCAGAGTCGGCAGAACATGGATACGTCCTGATTTTCCGGCAGCGAAACCGGTTTCGGCGGCTAAATCCGTTGCCCGGACACCCGCCGTCCAGACAACGGTTTCCGAAGGCAAAAACGTTCCGTCTTTCAAAACGGCACCGTCCTTTCGGATTTCCGTCACGGCGGCGTTCAGTTTGACCGTGACATCCATTTTTTCGAGGCGTTCCCGGACATATCCGGCTAATAGCGGCGGGAAACCGGCAAGCAGGTTCGGAGCGGCTTCGAGAAGTGTGATCTGCACGCTGTTTCGGTCGAATTCGGGAAAATCCCGATAGATCGAAGTCCGAACCAGTTCGCTTAATGCGCCGGCAAACTCCGCTCCGTTGGGACCGCCGCCGATAATGATGATATGTTTCAGCGCACTTTGCCGATCGGTTTTGTCCTGACCGGAAACATTAGGATAAATGGTCGGATGCGCATCGGAATAGAGCGATGCCTGCTCGAAACAGGACAAGATATGACTCCGCAGCCGGACCGCATCTTCCAGCGATTTCAGGGTGAAAGCGAATTTTTCGGCACCGGGCGTGCCGAAAAATTCGGTTGTGCTGCCCATGGACATAATGAGATAGTCGTACCGGATGTCGGGACCGTCGGTGTGCAAAGTTTTGTTTGCATGATCAATTTCGGCAACGCGGCAATGCATAACGGCAACGCGGCGGTTTTTACGAAAATGTCCCCGCAGCGGGCTGGTAATGTCCTCTGATTCGAGTTCGGCGGCAGCCACTTGATAAAGCAGCGGCAGGAACGTGTGATAATTATTCCGGTCGATGAGGCAAATCTCGAATTCATCGTATTTGCTTAGTTCTTTAGCGGCGGAGAGACCGGCAAAACCGGCACCGATGACAGCAACTTTATAACGGTTGTTTGGCATAAATACAGCAGTGAAAGTACAGCACTTGGAGCGGGATACTTCCGATTATCGTCTTTTGCCGGCAATTCTCAAGAGAATGCTCCTGTTGCGTGCATTTTTTTCATTGAAAATTGATATGGAGAATTGATAATCAGGGAAACGAAAAACACAGAATGAGGACGGCGGTCAGTCCTTGCCGCCGAATTTGTCCGAAATAACCTTGACAATACCGGACATTATCCATAGAATGCCGGACGAAGCCGGATTCGGCAACGGAGGCGATACTTGGCGATGACTTTTTCTGAATTGATTTCTCTTGAAGAAGCCGTTTTATGCCGGCTTTTGCTTGCTTCCGAAAAGCAGTTAGAACTGGCACGCGGCGGTAATATAACCCTTCTTATCCGGCATTTGGGACAGCGGGAGCGGTTGTGGCACGAATTCGAGCAACTTGAACAGCAACTTGCCGAACACAAAGGGATTCTGCCGGAACGCCGCCTCTGGACAAGTGCGGAAGAACGGCAAATGACCGAAGCGGCACTGAACCGCTGCAAAGAGTTGATGGAAAAAATCCTTGCCAATGATCAAATGAGTTCGGATACGGTTGCCGAACAGAAACAATATGTGGAGGCACAAATTCAAAAAGTCGGAACGACCAGACGGGTTGCCCCGGAATATGTCCGTCAAAGTAAGTTAGATAACCGGACAGCATAATCCAATAAAATTTCGGGAAAAACCGAATCAAGAAGAGATGGTATTCGATCTTATTGGGAAATGACCAATAATCAAGGATATTCAGACGGGTTCCAAATAAAATTTCAGAACAATGCTGTTAGATCATATCCATGCGTTCAATTAGAAATTATCGCATCTTCGTTAAACACTTTTCTAATGGTACCTGTGTGTCCTTGTCCAAAAGTTTTGGATAACGCACCGAATCCCGAACAGGGCGTTGAAAAATGAAACGTTTTTTTTTGTAAAATCGTAGGGTTATGCTTGGATTAAGAGCAAAAACGGAAAATGAAACGGAATACTTTGTGCATGATGATTGGCAGATTGCTTTGATGCTGAACGGAGACGGTTCGGTGAAAGAGCGGTTGTTGTGGAGTACCAATCAGGACGAATTGATTGCACAGGGGGAGAATTTCGCATTAAGCGACCATCTTAATACGGTTCGCGACGTTGTTGACGCTGATGGCAACGTCATTGCGCATTACGATTATGATGCGTTCGGGAAGCAGTTAAATCCTTCATCGGAGACGTTGCGGTTCGCATACACAGGCAAGTTAACGGATAGTACGAGCGGCTTGCAGTGGAATATCAACAGATGGTACGATGCAAACGTTGGAAGGTGGATAAGCGAGGATCCGATTGGGTTCGATGCAGAGGATACGAATTTGTACCGGTATGCTTATAACAATAATCTGATTTTTATGGATAGTGCAGGGTTATTTAATCTTGCCGATAACTTTGGAAATATATTGACTCCGGGGACTTTTGAATTAGATGTCCCTACTCCCTGGGGATTTGATCTCGTAGGAACGCTTACGGTACAACCATCCAAAGATAATTGTTGTTTAGCATTGGCGATATCTGGAGGAGCAAGTGCTAGGTTGTGTTGACGCTAATTTTTCAGATAAATGACGATGTTTGCGAGTGCAATAAAAGCGTTATAGGTTTCATCGAGTTTATCGTATCGGGTGAACACTCTCCGAAACTCCTTTATT
>JAIRPZ010000218.1 GCA_031256755.1 Planctomycetaceae bacterium | reverse complement strand
AAACAATCAACATGAAAAAACATACGGCCTTTACCCTTATCGAACTTCTCGTCGTGATTGCTATTATCGGCATGCTCATTACCTTGCTGTTGCCTGCCATTCAGGCGGCACGCGAAGCCGCACGGAAAATGAGTTGCTTCAACAACCTGCACCAAATCAGCATCGGGCTGCACAGCCATTACGCCACTAACGAAGCATTTCCCTTCGGACATACCGGCTACCGGGGGCTGCCAAAACCAACACCTTACAAAGGAAATCAAGCATCTTGGAAAAACCCGACTAATGACGGCAGCGGTCTTCCAAACAACTGCGTCAACGCAGACATCGGCAAGGAATCCGGCTGGTCGCTGTACATCCTGCCGTTCATCGAACAAACTGCGGTTTGGGATGCTTACGATGATGATTTATGGATAGACCATCCGAATAACCGTCAAGCTGTCCAGACAACTATTCCCGTATTCTTGTGTCCGTCGACTCAAAATGAAAAACCGCTCACGCAACCTTTCGGGACGGTTAACGGTTTTCAATGCGCCCGGCTGCACTATGCGGGATTACAAGCATCAATACTGAATATCACGGCAGCGTATTCGTCATTTTTCCAAAACAGAACATTCAAAGACAGCGGCTTAAACGGGATGCTGTATTGGCAGAGTGCTGCGGATGACGGCAAACAGCCGGTCAGCATGGTTGAAGACGGTTTTTCCAACACCATGACTGTAACGGAAGACGTGACGTTTGATGACGGCGCGTGGGCATCGGGACGTTCCATTTTTCAACTGACGAATTATCATGTTTTCAGCGGAACACCTTCGGTGCGTATTCCGTTAAACAATTTGCACGATAAAACGTCCAATGCAGACGTAGCCAAGGGGAACAACGGTTTTCACGCTGATCACGTTGCCGGTTTGAACGGTGCGTTTGCGGACGGTTCGGCGCATTTTCTGAACGACAACATTGACGCTTGGATTTTGCGCTGCCTCGTCAACCGGATGGACGGCGAAACGGTCAGCCTGCCGTGATGTCCTTGCTGCCGTGCCGCACCCGAACCGGCTGTACTGCTGATGTTCGGGGCGGACAGCCCTCCCGTTGACCGTTTTACTCTTCGTCTTCGGCAAGCGTGGCGTGCTTGATGATTTCCTGCTGAATGTTGCCGGGAACAACATCGTAACGCAAAAATTCAATGCCGTAACTCCCCTGACCGCCCGTCATCGAAGCCAGCGTCCGGTTGTACGTCATCACCTCCGACAACGGCACTTCCGCCGTAATCGTCTGCATTCCGCCGCCGGCATCGTCAATCCCAAGCGGTCGGCCTCGCCGATTCGGCAAGTCGCTGTTCACATCGCCGACATTCGCCATCGGTACCGTAATTTCCATCTTCACTATCGGTTCCAGCAGTGCCGGCTTCGCCTTTTGGAACACCTCTTTGAATGCCATCGACCCCGCCGTCTTAAAAGCATGTTCATTAGAGTCGACATCGTGATATTTGCCGTGATAGAGTTCCACGCAGACATCCTGCACCTGATAACCGGCAATCACCCCCTTGGTCATCCGCTCCTTAAAGCCCTTTTCAATCGCCGGGAAAAAGTTGGACGGAATCACGCCGCCGACAATGCAGTCCACCCACAAAAAGTTGTTTGCCTCGTCGTAATGGTGATCCTTGTAGGAAGGAAACTGATCCTTGTTCTGCGCATAAGCGGCCGGATCAGTCCCCTTCGGAAACGGGTACATACGGATATGCACTTCGCCGAATTGACCCGCCCCGCCGGACTGCTTCTTGTGCCGGTACATACCGTCCGCATTCGTTTGAATCGTTTCCCGGTAGGCAATTTTCGGTTCGTGCGTGTCCAGTTCCACTTTATCCCGGCGTTTCAGACGCTCGCGGATCACCTGCAAATGCAGTTCGCTCATCCCGGTAATCACCAGTTGTTTCGTTTGCTCATTCCGCTCGGTATGGAAAGTGGAATCTTCCTGCGTAATTTTCGCCAAAGCACCGGAAAGTTTGGCTTCATCGCCCCGGCTTTTCGGCGAAGCGGCAAGTCCGACCATCGGTGTCGGAAACGGAAACGCATCCATCGTGCAATCGCCGAGTGTCGTACACGTTTCCAATTCTTCGAGTTTCGCAACGGCAACGATCATGCCGGGCGTTGCCTCATCAATCGGTTTTGTTTCCCCTGCCTGCATTTGGAAGAGTTGCGCAATTTTAATACCGCGCCGGCTTGTCGAAGCGGGCAGCGATTGACCGTTTTTGAGTGTTCCGCTGTATACCCGAAGGAAATTCAATTTTTGGACAAACGGATCGATTCGGGTTTTGAACACTTGGGCGATCACCGGTCCCGCTGCATCGGCGTTGATTTCGGTTTCCTCACCGGCAGCATTTTTCACTTTCCGCCGAATCATGTCCGGCGCAAGACCGCAGAGAACGAACACGTCAAGCATTTCTTTCAAGCCGGCTTTCGTTTTGCCGGAAACGCAGACAATCGGCACGAGCGTTCCGTCCAGCACCGCACGTTTGATGAGCAACTGCAATTCGTCTTCGGTCGGAACGGTGCCTTCGAGATATTTTTCCATTGCGGTTTCGTCTGCCGTCACGATGGTTTCCAGCAGCGTATCTTTGTATTCGGAACCGTCCGCAAGGCAACTTTTTACGCCTTTGAAATTGTGTCCTTCGCCGTCAGGCGTGTTGAACGGTACACATTCTTTGCCGAACACGTCTTGGATGAGTTTGAACAGTTTCGGAAAGGACGCTTTGTCGTCATCCATTTTGTTGAGGATGATGATGCGTCCCAGCCCGGCTTTTTTGGCTTCGGCGAAAACCCGCCGGGTATTGACTTCGATGCCGGCGGAAGCGTTGATGACAACGGCGGCGGTATCAACACCGTAGAGTGCGCCGACGGTTTGACCGATGAAATCGGGATAGCCGGGCGTGTCGATGAGATTGAAAAGTTTTCCGCCGTGTTCGAAGTGAATGACGGAAGTTTCGATGGTGTATTTGTGTGTTTTTTCTTCTTCATCAAAATCGCAAATACTGGTGCCGGCATCGACACTGGCTAATTTTGTGACGGTGCCGGTTTCGTTGAGCAGGGTATCGGCAAGAGTGGTTTTTCCTGAACCGCCGTGTCCGCAGAGAGCGATGTTGCGAATGTCCGAAACGTTGTATTTAGCCATAAAAAGCGTCCTCGTTAATCAAATTAAAGGAATGAACCCCTGCACTTTCGGAGCAGGGAACGGAATATAATAAGGAGTTCATTCTAACCGATCGGCAAAGCGTTTGCAAGAGGCGGAATTCTGCAAACCGGCGTTTTCGGAAAAAATTCTTGTTCCCGAAAACTGACCCGCTGCTGAAGGATTAACTTGACAAAAGCGGTGAATCAGGTTAGAATGAATGAGAGGCGTTGTTCGGATAATGGCTGCCGGAAACGGCAGGAGGAAACAATGAAAAAGAATCATTCTCTATCACATGCCGGCAATACGCCGGTTCGGCAAGGCGTTACGCTGCTTCTTGTTCTGACCCTGATGTCCGTCTTTGCAATGCTGATCATTACCTTTATGATCATCGCTTCGCACGCCCGGCGGACAGCACAGTTAACCGCTCAACATCTTCTCGTACCGTCCGCCGCGGCGGTCGGCGACCGGTTCGATCTCGATGACGCATTGGCTGTTCTCCTCTTCGGCAGCA
>JAIRPZ010000181.1 GCA_031256755.1 Planctomycetaceae bacterium | reverse complement strand
CTGCTACAGAAATCTCAAAGACCTGTTTCGCACCTTGCCGATCAACGCCCCCTTCTGCTGTGCCGAAAGTAACATTGCCTTGTGCGTCAACGTTGATCGCGTTCTGATCAGGATTAAATACCGTAATCCCGCCGGTTATTTTTACACCTGCGGGATTGGCTTGCAGCACCGTTGTACCGGCGTGAACGCGGACAACGGCGTTGTCTTCGGTGAGCGTGAACTTGACGCGGGCAACATAAGCACGCCATTCGCCGGCAGCAGTGACGCTTTTCGGCGACCGGATGTACGTCGGATAAAACGTTTCCTGAATCCGGTCGTTAATCCCGCGCACCTTCTTTTCCGGCGCGGGCGATGCCTTGTACGTGATTGCAGGAACCGGCGTTGCCGCCGAAACCGGTTGGACTGCCGCCGTGAAAGCAAGCGCAACGAATAATGTATATCGTACAGCCGCAAACGAAAAAGTTGTTCTAACCATTTATGTTTTCTCCGAAAATGTTAGTGAAGGGAGAAATTCCCCTTCTGTTTCGTATTCTAGCAGGAGACATTGGGAGAACAAGCAGTGCGGTGCAGGCAGAAACGTCGTGCGTTTATGTTCCGGTTTGTTTTTTTAATTCCCGCATGAGATAGTTAATGGCTCTGGCATAGTTAAGAATGGCCGCCGCATAATTTCTTTTTTGACAGGATAAAACGGCTTCCTTTTCGTATTTTTTGGCGGTTTCCTGCGCCGCACTCAAAGAGGGCTGTCCGCCGGTCGCCTGAAATATCTCCCGCAGGATTTTTGCCAGCGCATGGGCAAATTCTCCGGTAAAGATACATTCCCAAGACCGGTAAGGGGCTTTGCCGCTTGGTGCCGACGACCACAAAAAAGGAGAACCGGCAAATAATGTTTTGCGAGTCAGAATGAAAAACGCCGTCGCGGCGGCTGTTGCGGCAGCGGCAAGAATAACGCCCGCCGGTATTTGACCACCGAACAGTGCGGCAGCAGCACCGGCACCCGCCGCCGCCGTTCCCGCAAGAAGTCCCCAATGCCAAAGAGGAGCAACCATCTCAAGATCAACCTCGCCGGATTCTTTTTCGTCTTTTAACGCCTGTACAATGACCATGGTGATATTATCAGGACCGCCGCGCAGGTTCGCAATATTGATAAGCGTCTCGGCAGCAATTTCCGGCGGGAAAAGTGCCAAAATCTGCCCGATTTCCCCGTCGTTGACCTGACCGCTCAATCCGTCGCTGCATGCCAGATAAATGTCGTTCATTTCAATCGGTATCGGACCTTCTAAATCAACGATCAATTTTTCTGTCGGTCCCAGCGACCGCGTGATTTGATTTTTCGGAATATAATTCGGCGGCTGATCCAGCGACACACCCGTTGCAAGGCAAACTTCCCAGATCAAACTGTGATCAAATGTCAACTGTTCAAACGTCCGCCCGCGCAGCCGGTACACTCTTGAATCGCCGACATGGGCAATGAAAAGTCCTGCCGGTGCCATCACGAAGGCATCACAAGTCGTTCCCATATCCCGATACGCATCTTCCCGGCTCTTGTTCCGAATCATGTCATGGGCATCGTAGACCGCATGAACGAGGGCTTGATCAATCGGTTCGTTCCGCCGGTTCAGATAACTTTTCGCAATCGTTTCCGCGGCAAGCCGGCTGGCAACTTCTCCGGCAACGTGCGCCCCCATTCCGTCCGCAACAATAAACAGATGTCCGTGATCCAGCCATTGACGCGGCGTAACGGCTTCTCTGACAAGAAAAGAATCCTGATTATTGCCCCGCCTCAAACCGATGTCCGATCTTGCTGCACAACAGACACTTTTTTTCCAAGGATCGGAAGGAGTCATACGAGATTTTTTTGTGACGTGAACCTAATGACGAGGCAGGGATGCTGACCTTGCTTCTATTTTAATAAAAAAATTCGATTTGTAAAAGCATAGAACACTCGCATCAGGAAAGTCCCAGCCAACCTTTGAACCAGCCCATCAGCCAACTGTTCAGGATAAACGGCTGATTGCCCCAACTCCAGATGTGTGCGACGGTATCCACCATCATGATAGCGGGAAAAATCAGCACAATGACCGCCAATGCCAAGGCAACCAAAGAAGCCGTTGTGTATTCCTCTCCCAACGGCGCGGTCGGCGGGGCAGGGGGTGGAGCAAGCGATACGTCAACATGCGGTCCAAACATACCCCCTGCCGGCGGATTGAAATTATCCCCGGAATCTGTGCCGATATTGAAATTATTGTCGAAATCGCCGAACTCGTTGCCGCCGGCTGGCGGTCGGACAGGATCGTCTTCCGGCGGCGGCAAATTAATCTCCCCGATGGCAATGACTTGCGAAGAACTTTCCGAGTTGTCATCCATCGCCGAAACAATGGACGACGGCTCTAATGTAAACTCAACAATTCCTGAATCGTCCGGGCTGCTTGGTTGGTCTAACAGGGTAACGCCGGAACTCCTTTCGGCAAGGTTATCCAATCCGCTTTGACCGGCAAGACCGAGTTGCGGTGAAGAACCCTCCCCCTTCCGAACATTGTCTTTTTTGATCGACACACCAGCCACCTCCGATGCGGGAACTTGCGGCAAAACATCCGAGTCATCGAGCGGCACCAGATCAAAATCCGATGCCGAAGGTAATGCCGTCTGAACTCCCGGTCTCACAACGGAAGAGACGTGGGTTTCTTCGGCAAGAAGAAAATCCGATCCTTCGTCTTCCTGATCCTCCGTTTTTTTCAGATTTAATTTAGATACGGGAGTGACATGTGTGGCTTCCGAAATGTTCATCACATCAAAATCGTCGGCATCCGCCAAAGCAATGTCGGCTTCCGCGACGGCAATATCCGGTGAATCCTTGACATCCTGTACTGCATCGGCAAGAACTAAACCGGACGAGTCCTCGGCAGCAAGATCAAAACCGGACTCGGAAACTTTCGGCTGCTCCGGTTGGACCGGCGGCGGCGAAACAGCGGCGGCTTTTGGTTTCGGCGGTGCCGCAACGATGGTTTCTTCGGCTAATGCAAGATCGTCATCGGCTGCCGCTAAATCAATATCGGAAGTCGCATGCCGGGAACTAACGCTGACGAGTTGAGAGTCGCCCGGCAAAGGGACGTTTTCCATCAGCAAATCAAACGACGATGACGCAGCATCGCCGGAATCGGTGCTGCCGGAATTCTCACTGCCGGATTGATGACCGCCGCGCGCCCGAATTTGTTCCGCCAGATAGGAATGGATTTCGTCTTTGAGAAATTTCCAGTTAGAACCGTCCCGCAATCCGCGGAGTTTCCCCTGCTCACGCAGCCGGTTAACCTCTGCGGTTGCCAGCGACAGCACTTCGGCGGTTTTTTCCAGATTGTAATATTCCGCTGCTTTGACCATCATCGAAAAGACCTCGTTTTCTCTTTATTTGTTCCCGTGTTTCATTTGCTCTGATTCTGCATACGCTGGATTTCCCTGCTTATTTCACTCGGCAGCGGCGGCACCGCATTGAACTGACCGATAGTCAAATCCGGCTGAATGTCCCGCGTGCTGAGCCAAAAAATCTTACCGGTCGCCATTTCTTCGTGGTACACGGCGATTTTTTTCGTTTCGGTATCAACAACGGTAATGACACGGAGTTTTTGTGCCGGATTCACCGGATTATCCAGAGGAGCAATGTCAACAACCCACTTCAACGGAACTGCCTGCGGATTGACAACGACTTGCGGCGGAACCGGATAACCGGCTTGTCCAAACGCTTCCTGCCGCATTTGAGCAATGTATAAACCGGCAAAAAGCGAAGTCCCTGCCAACAGCACTGCCGCCCCCCCTTTCTTAACCTTATCCGTTATGTTTTTCGTCATTGAATCTGCTTCCTTTCCCGCTGTTATGCGTATGAACACTCTACATTACGCCTGCCGCAGTGCAAGTAAACGCCCGGAATTTTTGCCGGGTTGTCAAAAAGGGGAACAGTCCCTCTCCCGTTTCGGCGTTTTCGGCGTGCTTTCGTTATTTTTTCCGGCTGTCAAATCCTTCGGAACAAAAAATATCCCCTTATTTTCGACATAACCGCCGTATTCAGGATAACGATATTCCTCTTTTCTGCAAGAGCAAATTCGACTGCGGCAAGAAACGGACGCGACATACTCTTGACGAAGCACCACCGGTTGTCAATGGTTATTCCGTTTGTTGATCCGTTTCTGCAATTCGGGCAAAACCTGAAAGACATCACCGACAATGCTCAAATCCGCCAATTTGTGCAGCATTGCTTCAGGATCGTTGTTGATCGACACAATCGTTTCGCTTGTTTTGATCCCTGCCAGATGCTGAATGGCACCGGATATTGCTGCCGCAATGTAGACCTTCGGCGAAACGGTTTTGCCGGACAAACCGACCTGATGCGGATATGAAATCCACGCTCTGTCCACTGCATCCCGCGTTGCGCCGACAGCCCCTCCCAGCGAACCGGCAAGTTCGCGGATCATTGCGAAATTTTCCCCTTTTTTCAAGCCCTTTCCGCCGGCAACGATTACGTCTGCTTCTTCAATGTTCACCGATCCGTCGAGCGACCGCCGGTATCCTTTTAATTCCACTCCTTTTCCTTTTACGGCGGTGTTAAACGGTATGTGTGTAATTTCTCCTGTTCGTTTCGGGTCGGCAGGCAGCGGCAGCGATGATTTCGGACGGACAGTGGCGAGTTGCGGACGACAATCCGGCGTTTTGATTGTTGCCATAATGTTGCCGCCGATGGCAGGGCGGGTTTGCAGCAAATGCCCTGTCCCTTCTTCGATGTCGAGTTCTGTACAGTCCGCTGTCAAGCCGGTGTGGACTTTGATAGCGGTGTAGGGCATCAGAGTTCTGCCGGAACTTGTTGCCGCTGCCAGCAAGACAGCCGGTTCGTATTCCTTGATCAAACCGCAAAGCACTTCGGCATAGAGTTCGCAGAGAAAACCGGCAAGTTTCGGGTCTTGGACGGTCAGCACTCTATCGGCTCCCTGTTTGATGAGTTGTTCCAAATCGGCATCGGCAACACCGTCGCCGATGAGAACGGAAATAAGTTTCACGCCGAGTTTATCGGCAAGTTTCCGTCCGCGCGAAAGCAGTTCAAAAGAAACGCCTTTCAGTTTACCCTCAAATTGTTCCGCCAGTGTCCAGACCGCCTGTTTTGCCGATTGCTTGACCGATGTATTGCTCAAAGGACTGTTTCCTGATTTTTCCAGTTTGTCTATTTCTGTATAACTGCGGGATTTTAGCAGATTGACCCGGCTTGTCAACATCCAATATCTGGCGGTCTCCAGCGAGGTCTCGCCGGACGGGCATAATTTTTGTCATAAAAAACCTTGTATGATATTCTCATATTCTTTATACGCATACGCCTTCCGCAGTCACATCATT
>JAIRPZ010000152.1 GCA_031256755.1 Planctomycetaceae bacterium | reverse complement strand
GCAGGAATTGTCGAAAACAGTAAAGATGTTTCAGCGTTTGTAAACGCTTTAAGGTCTTGTAGAAACAAGGTTTACGATTATCACACAGGCAAGATACCGCTTGTCGCAGCACTCGCTTCGGTACTGGGATTGGTGCTGAAAGCAATAGGCAAAACACTGACCGGAAGCCGGGTCTTTCGACTGCTTCTGAACGAAGATTTTGCGGTCAATATGGGCGGTGAGGGACTCGAACCCCCGACCTTCTGGGTGTAAACCAGACGCTCTAACCAACTGAGCTAACCGCCCCAAACGTTCACAAATCAAAGCAGAACGTGTAGAATAACCTGTCGCCGCGATCTTGTCAAGAGACGGTCACGCCAAGCCAAACAGCCGCCCATAAATGCAGCGAATCAAAATCGAAATCGCCTACGACGGCACCCGCTACCATGGCTGGCAGCGGCAAGCCGATCTGCCCAGCATTCAAGAAACCCTCGAAAAAAACATTTTGCAAATCACCGGCGAAAAGACCACTGTCACCGGCAGCGGACGCACCGATGCCGGCGTGCATGCCCTCAAACAAGTTGCCGCCTTTACCACAAAAAGCACTTTAACACCGGAAGTTTTTCAAAGAGCCCTCAACGGTTTTCTGCCGCACGACATCCGAATCCTCCATGCCGATACCGTTCCCCTTTCGTTTCACCCTATCCGTCACGCCGTTTCCAAACGCTACCGCTACTTGATTGATGATCAGCAGCCGAACTGTCCCGTCATACGAAATTACTGCTGGGGATACCGGGAGCCGCTCGACATTCCGGCAATGCAGGAATCCGCAAAATACCTGTTGGGAACGCATGATTTCGCATGTTTTCAAACGCAGGGTTCGCCGCGGCAAACAACTGTCCGAACCGTTTCCGGTGTTTCGGTTCTGCGGCAGACAGATTCACCGCTGCTGCCGCCGCTGATCCGAATCGAAATCGAAGCAGACGGTTTTTTGTACAATATGGTACGTGCCATCGCCGGTACATTAGCTTTGATCGGTACCAATGCAAAAAGAAAGACAAAACACAAGCCGCCGAACCCGATCAGCATTCAGGAAATGATTGAATCGAAGAACCGATCGCTGGCAGGTCCCACCGCACCGCCGCATGGACTTTATCTCATCGACGTTGTTTATTAGACACAATTATTCGCAAAATGGTACACATCAACAGATTAGACTCCATAAACCGGTCAAAAGCAGAGGAGTGTAATTACGTGCCGCGTGACTGTTGCAGCGGACGTTATGTTCTCATCGAAAAATTGTCCCTTCGTTTCCCCGTACCAACGACCGTTATTTTCTCACCTTGATCGATGCCGAACAGGGACGGTTCATCGTTCAATTTGAGGATTCCGAGTTACGTTTGTCCGGCTAGAGATACTTGGATTTTTCGCCGGACGGAACACAATTGGCAGAGGTTGCCCCGCCCCTTACCATTTTGAAAGTGTTCCTCTTGTAATTTGGGATGTGCGAATTGATCCATGTCCGGTCGCAACTTCCGGTTTGGGAGTACCGCATTGACTCGGCAGATGTTAGTTCCGTCAACATTGACCGGATCGGCAATACCGTGGTGCTGGCACTTGACAACAAAATAAAAAAAACAACAACCGTATGCGGCGTTTCGCTGTTGCCTGCCCCGTCTGCCGTCAAGGCGATCCTTGATTTACTGCCGGAAAAACAATTCATGCTGCGTTCAGGCATGGAAATTGCATTAAAAATTGACCCGCAATTTAAGTATCTGCGGCGTGTCCGTTATCTCTGCCGGCGGGACAATAAAACCGGTAAAGCAGCCGCCACTGCCGCAGGAGTGAGACGTTTTTTACACAAACTCCACATTGACCAGTTTTCCGTCTTGGCGGAGTTTATCGGCAAGAAGCGGAATCAAAACCTTACGTGAAAGTACACCGCGCTGCCGGAATGAAATGTCTGTATTCGCCGAATTGTCCGCCGCTCCCACAATAAAATTCAATTTGTCCGCCACGCCAAGCAGCAGACGCAGTTCGGTCACGCCGCTGTCTTCATTCAACTTCGCAATGTCTTCGTCCAGAATGTTATACACCTGATTGAGCGTTACCGCACCTTCCGTTACAAGATTGATTCCCCGTATGCCGTAGCGCGGCGGCGCAATCACACTCATCGGCTCCGATTCCATTTCGAGCGGCACATTCAGGTATTTTGCCGCCAGTTTTGCCGTTGTTCCGCCGCAGACGATTTTCAAACCGGGCAAAGCAAGAAACCGTTTCACCGTCGGCATATCATTATCCCGATCCGCCGGCGGTCCCGTCAGAATATTCACCGTTTGTCCTGTCCGGCAAAGCCCCAAAATAATGCTGCAATCATCACCGGTAACCTTGGAAGCGGGACGGCGCGGCAGCATCGGAGACACCTGCCCCCGCTCCGGCTGCCGTCCGCTGTTTCCGATTTCGCCGCGCCATCGCGCCAATGCTTCCCGGTGCAGCATTTCAGCAGCGAGAGAAAACTTCACCTTCGCACTGATTTGGCTGTCAATAAACCGCACCACCCCCTCGGAAGTCCATTCGGTATTCGCACCGTAGCCGAGACCGGACTGCGTGATTCCATCGCTCATCAGTAAAATGCCTTCGCCTCTGTCGAGTTGGCAGTGGCTTTCCATCGCCAAACCGCCGGGCAACGGCACCGGACGGTTGGCTAAAATTGTGGCTCCTTGTCTGCTGACGAGAATCGGAAGCGGCGCATCATAGGAAAAAACGGTTGCATAACCGTCAGAACGAATTCGGGCGATACTGAACGCCGCAAAGGGCTTTTTCGGATCGCGGTAAGTCTGCATCACGGCGGCAACGGAAGTGAAAACCGTGCGCAGCGATAAATCATGCCGCAGCGATTCCGACAAGCGGGAAACACACATTTGCGCGGCAATATGAGCGCGGATGCCGGAACCGATGCCGTCGGCGCAAATAATAGTCGTACCGGTATTTGTCCGAACAGTCGCCAGCATGTCGCCGCAGGGCATGCCCGGCTTCTTCGATGATTGAACTGCATAAACATCAACATGCGTATAGTCCGACATACTTTCCGTGTACAGTATTTGTACAATAATTCTTACGGCAATAATTTTTACGTTGTGTAATCCGAATTAAGCCGGACGTATTCTGCGGTGAGATCAGTCGTCCAAAACCGGACGCTTTCTGTGCCTTCACCGATCGTCAGCAAAATGAACGTGTTCCGGCTGTCCCGAATTGAAGAGGAAACCGCCACTTTGTCAAACGGCAGCGGTTCGCCGTTTTTGAATAAATCGAACCCGTTGAGTTTTAGAGAAACCTTCCGGGGATCGTAGGGAATTCCGGCGGTCCCCGAAGCGGAAACGATGCGTCCCCAATTCGGGTCAGCACCATAAATTGCCGTTTTGACCAAAGCGTCTTCCGCAATTTTTCGGGCAATGATTTTTGCATCTTCTTTCGCAGCACAACCGGCAATATCAATCGTGATCAGATGGGAAGCCCCTTCGCCGTCTGCCGGTATTTTTACGGCTAATTCGGTGCATAATTCTTGTAACGTTTTTTCAAACTGCCGCAGCGGTTCGCCGGTCAGCGGCGTTTCCGAAGCCGCACCGTTAGCAAGCAGAAGAAGTGTATCCGAAGTGCTGGTGTGTCCGTCAATGGTGATGCAGTTGAACGAAATATCAGCGGCGTTTTTCAACAGTGTTTGAGCGGTCTGCGGTTCGAGAGCGGCATCGGTAATGATGACTGCCAGCATGGTGGCAAGATGCGGGGCAATCATAGCCGCTCCTTTGCAGAGACCGGCAATACGGAATTCAGGATGTGCCGCACAGGCGGAAATCTTTTTTGTAACGAATTTTTCGACAGTATCGGTTGTCATTATGCCTTGTGCGGCATTGATGAAACCGGACTCATCTGCTGCAAGTTTTCCGGCGGCATCGGCAATGCCTTTTCGGATTTTGTCCATCGGCAGCATTGTTCCGATGACACCGGTGGACATGACCAGCCCTTGTTCTGCTGTTCCGCCGGCGGCTTTGGCGGCAAGGGCTGCCATTTCTTCGGCATCGCGGAGACCTTGTTCGCCGGTGCAGGCATTGGCGCATCGGGAATTGCCGACGACAGCACGAATACCGGTACATGGCACTCGGCTTCGGTCAATCTGTACCGGTGCGCCGCAAACGAGATTCGGCGTAAAGACACCTGCTGCTGCTGCCGGTCGGTCGGAAACAATGAGCGAGATGTCAAGGAGTTCCGGCGCGGACTTCAAACCGCAGTGAACGCCGGAAAAACGATAACCTTTCGGGAGAATAATTTCCTGCATAGACGTTATTATACATGGAAACGCCGGACTTTTTAGGGGGAATGCCGCACGCCTTCTGCATGTTTTCTGCCCGTAATGCAGTTTCTTCCGTTTTATCACTACTTCTTTTCTTTTTCCGGCTTCTTCCCGCTCAAATCGTTGACTCCAATCGCCCAATACAGGAACGAGGAGCAAATACCTATCGTACTGTATGTGCCGAAAAACACTCCCAATGAAATCGCAAAAGCAAAGGTATGAATCCCCTGTCCGCCGAAAAAGTACAAAATCAAGGCAACAACAAACGTCGTCAACGAGGTCAGCACCGTCCGGCTTAATGTCTGATTGATGGCCGTATTGATCATCGAACCGGTCAAAGTGGAACTTTTGCCGAGGTTTTCCCGAATCCGGTCAAACAACACAATCGTATCATTGATCGAGTAGCCGATAATCGTCAAAAACGCCGCCACCACCGGCAAGCCGATTTTGAACTCTTCAATTTGCAGGAACGGCACCGTTATCCACCCGCTTAATGCCAGCAAACCGAGCATAATCAGCACGTCATGAAGCAAACCCGCAACGGCAATCAAACCATAAACCAAACGATGGAACCGAATCGAAATATAAATGATGATGAAAATCAAACTGGCAATGATCGCTGCCGTTCCCTGAATCCGTGTATTGGAAGCAACCGAACCGCCGACCGTTGTCGATGTCGGGAAATTCGGCGTGCCGTCAAGTTCCGCCTTCCAAACTGCTAAAACTTTTTCAAGGTTCTCTTTCGAAGCCCGGAACGTCAGCGTCCAATCTTCATAAGCGGTTTGACTGCCTTCAATAAAACCCTGACGTGTAATGACCGGATCGGAAAATTCACTGTCAATTTTTTTGTCCTGAACCGCCTTTTTAACCTTTGCCCGAATTTCGGAAACAAGCGATTCATAATTCGTTTTCGGGTAGCGGGTAATGGAAACCGTTGTTTCGTCATAATCCGCAACCTTCTCCGACTTTTCGATCTTGCAGTCAAGTTTGCAGTATTCCAGATCATTGCCGAAGGTCTCTTTCAGAATGTGACGCACCGTTTCAAGATAGGCATCCGGCAAAATCTCTTGGCCTTTAACCTGCGGAATCGAAGTCGTGATCATGAAGTGAGTGTTCTGCTCAATCTTCTGCCCTTCATCGCCGATGTTCATTCCGACATTTTGTACCGAAAGATCATTAAGTTTGTTCTCTTTCCCGGTAATTGTGGCATCTTTTGCATACAGTTTCGACCGGACTTCCGAAATATCCTGTGAATCGTTGAAAACCACCTCAACCGACACACCGCCGACAAAATCAATATCGAGCAAACTTCGTCCGCGTGCAATGACCGCCGCCAAACCGATGACGATCAGCACTGCCGAAAAAACAACGAAAGGAATTCTCGCACCGAGAAAATTGATATTCGGACGTTTGAAAAGTTGCATCATCTTGAACGTCTTGCACCAACGCTGGGCGGCAAGGACTTCCATAATGACTCTTGCACAGAAAATCGCCGTGAACATGTTGAGGGCAATACCGAGAACAAGCGTTACGGCAAAGCCCTTAACCTGTTCCGTTCCGACAGCATACAAAATGCAGCCGACAATGATCGTGGTAATGTTCGAGTCGAAAATAGCGGAAAACGCTTTTCCGTAACCGTTGCGGATCGCCATTTTCAGCGATGCTCCGCCCGCAAGTTCTTCCCGGATACGCTCATAAATCAGAATGTTTGCGTCCACAGCCATACCGATTGTCAGCACGAGACCTGCCAAACCCGGCAATGTAAATGCCGCCCGAAGTGCCAGCATCACCGCAATAATCAACGCCGTATTCGTGATCACGCAGAAACTGGCAATGCACCCGGCAAGCCCGTAATAGCAGATCATAAAAATCACCGTTGCCACGGCCGAAGCAGTCAAAGCATATTTCGCTTTCTGAATCGTATCGTTTCCGAGCGTGGCACCGATCAGCATGCGTCCGGCCGGTTCTTTGCTCAATTCCGCAGGCAGCGCACCGGCATCGAGAATGGAAATCAAATCGTCTATGTCCTGATTGATCTGCCGCCGCTGTTCTTCCGTGTTTCCCGCACTGAATTCGATGATGCCGGCATCGCGGATAGTATTTCTGATGACCGGTGCCGAATATAAATTGTCATTGAGGATAATCCCCAAATGCCGGATCAGCCGTGCCTGAACGGGATCGGGACGGTTGGCACTGGTCAGCCGGCCGAACTTGTTTTGTCCGACTGCATCAAAATGGAAGGAAACACCGGGACCGCCGTTTTCGCCGTTACCGCGACCGGTGTAAGTGAGATATTCGCCGGTAACATTGGCATCGTCATCGAATTTGACCAGGATTTCCAGTATTCCGCCTTCTTTATTCTTTGTACTCCCCCGCTGCCGGCTCACATAGTCAGGATTATGAGTAAACTCTGATTTCTGGCTATCAAAAACCGGCACCCAGCGGGCAATGACTCTTCCGGCGGAATCCAAAACGTCCCGACCGGATTCGGCTTCACCCCGTTTGATGATGTCGGCATCTTTTTCATAAGCACGGGATGCCAAAATACGGAATGTGAGTGCGCCGGATTCGCTGATCACTCTTTCAATACGGGCCACTTCTGCGTCTTCAGCATGCGGAATGACAACCTGAACCTGCTGTGTGCCGAGTTTCGTGATCGCAATTTCCCGAACTCCGCCCGGATTGATACGCTTGCTGATCGCCCTTGTCAACTGATCCATATCCAGTCCGCCGGCAGCCGCATTGGTGTCTTGAGCGGTTCCGCCGCGCCGGATCGGTTTGGCATCATAAATGAGAACCACTCCTCCCTGCAAGTCAATGCCGAGCGTTAAGCGGTGCCAGCCGAGGGCAAGTGCCGCAAAACTGCCGAAAAACGCAAGCAGAACGATGAAAATCTTGAAACCGTGATCGGGCAGCCGGGATTGTTTTGCCAACGCATTGCCGAGCCAATAACAGCCGAAAAGGACAACGGCAAGGATCAGCAATGTAAACCAGCCGGTCTTCTGAAACGGTACCGGTTCCGCAACGGGTGCCGTTTCGTCTTGAGCGGCGGCTTCGTGATCATGCCCTGCATGGTCATGATCTGCATGATCGTGAGCCGTATGGTCATGTCCGGCATGATCATGTGCCGCAGGATTCGGGGCGGCATTATCAAGAACAGGGGAAGTTTTCCCGCCGCTTACCTGCCCGCCGCTTGCCTGCCCGGCAGAGGGCTGATCTACAGAAAGCGGATCGGCAGGGGAAAGCCCGCCGCTGTTTGCCGGGGATTCCGTTTTGGTTTCCGCAGCGGGAACCGTTTCCGGCGCAGCGGATGCCGGCTGCTCTGCCGGCGTTTCTTGAGCGGTGTTGTTTTGTACGCTGATAACGTAAAGAGCACAGAGGATCAGCGATACAAAAATGAAGTTAAAAATGCGGGGGAAATGGAACATTGAAATAATGAAAGTGCCTGCTGAAAAATTGTCAAATTGCCGGTGAATTCTCTCGGTAAACTCTCTCGGTGAACTCTCTTTTCCGGTTCTGAACGACCGGCGGCATAAAATTAAAAATGCCGCAGACCGCAGAGTATTACAGAATACCACAAAAGAGACGTATGTCAAGCCCCTTTATTCCTTAATTCCTGTCGCGGGTATTCTGCAAGTTTTTCGTACCGCCGGACAACGGATTGTTTACGGATTGTTTGAAGAAACCGCTGCGGAAACAGCGGCTTCTCCGGTCAGTGCCTGTATTTCAGAAATCAATAATGGCATCACGCTTCAATTCAGGAGCGTTGACCGCTTTGATGATGTTCGCAATCACGGTGATCACCTTGCCGGAAATAAAATACTTCGCTTCGAATCCGTCCTTTTTGTTGACCGCCGCCAGCGAAACAACCGCACTCTTGTCCGCATCGGACAACATTCCGACACCTTTTTTGAACTGGTTGTATTCGCGGCTGCCGCCTTTAGCAACGTCCGGGTCGATCTTTTCTATCTTCGGCAGTATCACACGTTGCAGCATTTTGCCGAGATTAGACACCGACAGATCGGCACTCGGCTGCTCCACCGGTACGGCTGTTTTCGTTCCGGCAAGAGCGTTTTTGAATGCCGCCTCTGTTTTTTCGGCATCTTCTCCAACCGCAACCGCTACCGCTGCATTTTCCCTGACCGCCCAGAAAACCGAAATGACCGGCTTGAAATCCTTCGGTCGTTCAAAGGAAGAATCGCCGAATTTGGCGAGAACGTCCGCGACATGAATCTGCAAGCGTGAAATCTTAAATCCTTCAACGGTCGTGTACTCTTTTTTCAGATTTTCTTCCACGATTTTTTTGACATCTTTGACATCAAGTTCGATGTCATCGCCGACTTTTACGGCAATGTAATCGCAGAGCATTTTGACCAGTTTCTGTAATTCCTTTGTATCTTCCAAAGAAACGGCAGCCGTCAATATCCCGTTCACATCGGCGGACAGCGCAGCATCAAATTTTCCGGCTTTGGCCTGCTTTGACCACAGGTTTTTCAGCGAAAGAACCACATCCTTTGCCAGTTTGATGTCCTTCTCGTCTTCCTCGTTTTCTTCGAGTGCCGCGATGATTCCGCTGAAAAAGAGGTCGAGATACTTTTTCCCCAATTCAATTTCTTTTTCGTCAGCGACGGCTGTTTTGGACACACTCATCGAGCAAACTCTTTCAGCAGGCACTCCTCTGAAACCGCCGAAAATCGTTGTTTCTTTGCCGAAATCATTGAACGCCTTTTCCGCCTTCGATCCTTTTCGGGGAACGACGCGGTAAGTGCAGGCGGTATCGGCGGTTTTCGGATCAAAATTCACACCGACCGTCAGCGAACTGATTTCGTTAAATAAGTACCGGTAACCTTCAATTTGTACCCCAAATTGTTCCCCGGATCGCGCATCCGCTTGGGCAACGAATAATTGCATCGGCAGCAGTATATTCTTTTCAACGAATTCAAACTTGATGTTTTCACAATTGATGCCATAGGTCAAAGTATCGTCCCCGATGCCGTCAAATAATTTTTCGGCATTGACCGGAAGCGAGTCCGCGAATACCGACGGAACGACCGCTAAATGTCCTTTTTGCATTTTGACTGTCCACTTGTATGCCCACTGCGGTATCAACTGTCCGAAAGCACCGTCAGGAAGTTCAAAAGTATATGTATCCTTTTCTTTTCCCGCTTTTTTCAGGTTCTTACGGATGAAATCAAACATTTCTTCGTGACCGGGAATGTTGGCAATGTTGATGTCCGTTACCGGAAACAGAAAAAGAGGGATCAGTTCGTCGTCTTCATTGACGGAGAGGGCGAAACCGGAAAAACCTTTGCTGTCGACTCCGGTCATGTTTTTGACCGAATCAATGACCGACTTGAATTCTTCGGATTCGGTTTGTCCGGCAAGATCGGCGATCTTTTCGGCGATGCTGATTAAGGTGCCGGGGCTGGTCACTTTGATGACATAAAACGGTTTCAATTCTTCGGCGGCAGCGGCAAAAACCGGAGCGGCGAGTAAAAAAAGGACGGCAAGCCGCAACTTGGCGGCAGAGGAACGGATTGTGTGCATGAAAAACTCCATTTGTAAAGGGAAACCATCAACAAAAACTCTTGTGGTGTATTTTATCACAACAAAAGGAAGCCGGCAACTCTCCCCCTGCACTGTTTTGTGCTGTTTTGTCTTTGTATTGACATTGTCTTTATCTTTGCGTTTGTTTTTTTCGGAAATCCGCCGCCGGTTGTTTTTTTTCGGGAAGCAGGTATAATCAATAAGGAAACAGCATTGATCGCCGTATTGATGTCTTGAATTTTCCGTTTCCGCAATCACCCGCACGCATAAAAGAACACGATGTCTGACCAGCCGACCGCCCCGCAGCAAGAACCGAATTTCCGCGGCAATGCCCCTAAAAAAGGGCGTTTTGCGGATTATGATCCCGCATCTCCCTTGCAGACAATGGGACAACGGGGTGCCGTGAACTACGGTAAACCCGAAACCGTTCCGCAGACCGGCTATGCTCCTGCTAAAGTCGCCGTATCTGCCGTCCGGCTTCCTGTGGACGTTCCGTTTGAACGGCTGCGGCTTTTACTGATCCTTGCCGTTCTTGCCCCGCTTTGTGTTTGGGCTTCCTATTCTTCGTGGGCGAATATGGTTTACGAATGGTATCATACCGATGATTACAGTCACGGTTTTCTCGTCATTCCCGCCGTTGTCTTTTTTCTTTATATCCGCTTGGATACTTATCCCGGTACATGCAGCAAACTTGCTTGGCTCGGACTGTTTCCGGTTTTGATCTATACGGCGTTGCGTGTCTATGCCGGAATCCACTATATGGAGTCCGTTGATTCCTATGCGATCTTTTTCTGGATTTTGAGTGTTGTCTGGTTTTTTTACGGGCTGCGGGTTTTCCTCTGGGCCTTGCCTTCGCTGATTTTTCTGATTTTCATGTTCCAACTGCCTTGGTCGGTGGATGCGATTATGCGGAATCATTTGCAGACATTTGCTGCCAAATTTGCGGCATTTTTACTGCAACTTGCCGGTGAACCGGCTATTGCCATTAAAAACACGATCCGGTTAGGGGCGGTTGAACTCGGCGTGGCGCAGGCGTGCAGCGGTCTCCGTTTTTTAATGAGTGTTTTTGCGATTGCTTTTGCTGCTGCGCTGATTCTCCGTCGTCCTTGGTGGCAGAACATTTTCATTCTTGCCGTTGCGGCTCCGCTGGCACTTTTCGTCAATGCGGTGCGCATCGCCATTACCGGAATGTTGATTCTGCATTGTGAAGGGATGCTGACTCCGTGGGTGAATGAAACCGAATCGCTTGGCAAGGTTGCGGACGGCATAGCCGGTAAAATCGCTATTGTGATTGCCCTTGGTCTTTTTGCCCTGTTTGTTTGGTATTTGAGCAAGGTTTTTCGCCGTGTAACGATTTAACGGAATTGATGATTGCTGATGAATGACCGTATGCCGATAACTTTTTGCCGCATTCTGCGCGGGGTGACCGTTTGCTATGTGATTGTGTTGACAATATTGCTGGAAATGCCGGCGGCAGTGCGTGCGGAAAATCCGGTTCCGCCGGCGAGAGGCTATGAACATCTTATTACGTTTACTTTGCTTGGTGTACTTGTGGAACTTGGACGGCGGCAGAAAAGTTTCCTGTTTGTCTTGATTCTGCTTTCGGTTTATTCGGTCGGAACGGAAATTGTGCAGGGCTGTTTGTCGCCGATTTGTCACCGCACTTGCGACACGCAAGACCTCATTCAGGATATTGCCGGCATTCTGCTTGGTCTTTTTGCCGGCTGGGGGGGAAAGCAAACGGCAGGACGCTCGTCGTCCCGCTGATGATTGTGATTCAATGCTGCTGTATCTGTTGTATTTTGATAACCCTCGAAAGGGGGGGCTTTCATAAGAAGAATAAAAAATTCTAAATATTCGCCATCTTGAAAACCGGCATCATCAGTGCCATCACAAGGAAAAGAATCACCGATCCCAAGAGAATCAGCATCATCGGTTCAATAAACCGCACGGCTAAATCCAGCGACCGCCAATTTCGTTTTTCCAGTCCGTTGGAAATTTCAATCAGCACCGCATCCAGCGTGTTGGATTCTTCAGCAACGGAAATCATTTCAACAACCGTGCGAGGAAAACAGCCGGATCTCGCCAGCGGGCCCGCCAGCCGGGAACCGCCGCTGATATTTTCCGAAGCATTCTGAATCGCTTCAGATAATATTGCATTGCCTGTAGAATTGCCGGAAATTTCCAATGCCTTCACAATCGGTACGCCGTTGCGGAGAAGCGTACCGAGAATCCGGCAAAACCGGGACACCGCAAATCCCTCGTACACTTTACCGGCGACCGGCACCCGAAGTTTGAACGAATCCATCCGCCGCCGCCCCTGTCCGGTTCGAATCCAAAGCCGGAACCAAAGAAAACCGGCAATCACCGCTGGCACTCCCGCCGCCAAAATGTATTTCATATCGGCAGAAATCGTCAGCAGCAGTTCCGTCGCCGCCGGCAATTCGCCCTGTTTTCGTAAATCCGCAAAAAGCGGTGCAAAATTAGGAATGACAAAGACAAGGATCAGCGCAACGACGATCACAAAAAAGACCGCAAGCAGTACCGGATAAACCAGCGCACCGGTGATCCGTCCTTTGAGATCGTCTTGGGTTTCGGTGTACGCCGCAATGTGATGCAGTGATTCTTCAAGAAAACCGCCTTCGCCGCCGGCTTTGATCATTTGAATTCCCATATCGCCGAAGACGACAGGATAGCGAGCCATCGCATCGGAAAGTGTTTCGCCGGATTCGACCCGGCGGTAGACGTTGTCAATGACGAATTTCAGGTTGCTGTTAGACGATTGTTCTTGCAGGATTTTCAGCGACCGCAGCAGCGGAACGCCGCTTTTCAGCAGATCGGCTAATTGGGAGTAAAAACCGGCGAGCAATTGCCCGCTGACCCGGCGGACTTTACCGGTTGTTGTTTGCTGCAAAATCGGCGTGATTTCGAGCGGAAAGAGACCGGAGGCCGAAAGACCGGCAACTGCTTCGGCTTCAGTTGCCGCGTCGGTTTGTCCTTCAACTTTTGCTCCGAATTGATTCCGGGCAGTATAGCGGTATTCCGGCATGCGGTTATTATAATCAGAATGAAAATGAATGACAAGGACACGGGGGGCATCTGGCACCTGCTTTCTAGTTATGCCTGCCACTCTTAATGCCTTGACCGGTTGTCCGCCATTGACGATGATCAAGCGGGTAATCGTTTCAGACCATGCGCCGGAGGAAACCAACCGTGTCTAACGCTGCCCGCGGAAATTTTACCAACCACCTTTGGAATTGCCCTAGCGGTTTAAGCACAGCCAAAGTGCCGCCATTCTGACCGCAACGCCGTTGGTCACCTGATCCAAAATCGCCGACTGCGGACAATCCGCAACGTCCGGCGTGATTTCCAAACCCCGGTTAATCGGTCCCGGCGCAATGATCAGCACATCTTTCTTCGCTTTCGCCAGCCGCACCGAATCCATTCCGTAAAGATGAGCATACTCTCTGGTCGACGGAAACGGACGCACAACCTGCCGCTCAAACTGTATCCGAAGAAGATTAAAAACGTCCGCCCTGTCCAAAATTTTATCAAGGGAATGAGAAACTTCGACACCGCCGATTTTTTCCCAATTTTTAGAAACCAGTGTGGAAGGCCCGCAAAGGATCACGTCCGCACCAAGTGCTTTTAATCCCCAAATGTTCGACCGTGCTGTCCGGCTGTGAGCAATGTCGCCGACCAGTGCCACTGTCAAACCGGCTATCTTTCCGAACCGCTGCCGGATCGTCATCAGGTCAAGCAGGGCTTGCGTCGGGTGTTCGTGCGGACCGTCGCCGGCATTGAAAACGTGACCGTTGATATTTTCGGCGAGTAATTTTGCAGTGCCGGGGCAGGAATGACGGACAATCACCGCATCGATTTGCATGGCTTCGATATTTTTTGCGGTGTCAATGATCGTTTCCCCTTTGGCTAAACTGCTGGTGGCGGCGGTGAAATCCGCCGCATCGGCACCAAGCCGCCGGGCAGCAAAAGCAAAACTCGTTTTTGTCCGGGTCGAATTTTCAAAGAACAGGTTGACGCACGTCTTGCCGTTCAGCAGCGGTATTCTCCGTTCCCCCTGTACAATAACGTTTCGGAACCGTTCCGCCTGATCCAGCAGCAGCGTGATCTCTCCGGCAGTAACGTCCTCCAATCCGAGCAGATGCCGCCGCGTCCAGCCGGACGGAACACCGCCCCAGTTTTGCACCGCTGTCATCATGTCCGCTGTCCTCTCTTCACGAATGTTTTGATTCCCTTTCACAAAATGATTCCTGCAAAACGTCCCTTCATACCGTTTCGTGCCGCCGCAAACCGCCGGAGGGGGTAGTCATGTAAAGCACCAGGGACGCTGCCGTTTGAGTTTCGATTGCAGAATGTCCATGCAGATATTGACATCGTTAACGATCTGAAAATCGTACATGCCGACACAGAGGAAATCGGCACCGGCTTCAAAAGCGTAGCGGAAACCGTCTTTCGGAGGAATCGCGCCCGCCGCCAGAACCTTGAAACCAAGCCACGGCTGTTTGAGCGAATGCATCACCGCAATCGTTTCTTCCGGTTCATGACAGTACACATTGTCCTGCTCTTTTTTGTCCGGCATCCGCGACCAGTAGTTGTGATGATGAATCGTCTTCATCCAGAAATCCGGCTCGATTCCCTTTTCGGCACACACTTTGATTGTCCCGATACGGTGTCCGCCGATTCCTACGACCGCTTTCTCTTTGCGGAGACGCTCAATAAAAGCAACGATAGGGTCAAAGTTTCCTTCCCGAACCAGTTTGTCGCAGAGTTCTCCGTACAAATAACACGCCGTTGCCCCTTTGTCGAGGCACTTCAAAGCCCCGTCCAGCGAGTGCGAGTCGGCAATGAATTGAATGGACCCGTCCGCCTTTTCCCAGTAGTCGGTCAAAATGCCGATGTGCGACTCGTGACCGATGTACGCATTCACGCCGCACGCTTCCGCCATCTTAAAGGTGGCGATCACTTTGTCGCGGGTGTGGTACGCTTTCACGAGTTCGGAAACGTACATTAAATCCCTTGCGTGCGCCCAGCCGCCGACGAGATTGCCTCCCATAATAATCCGGCTGAAGTCAATTCCTTTGATGGTTGCCGCGGACATTTTCTTTTTCAGTTCGGAGAGTTTGCCCCAGTTGGTATGGGTGCGGGAGGCACCGGACAAGCCGTCGACTTCGGTATCGGCGGCACCTTTTTTTTTCGGGACGTTCTTACCGCCTTCTTTATTTTCTCCGGCAAGTTTTTGGGCGAGGAGGTATTCTTCGTTGCTGATGAAAGCCGCTCCGCCGGCGAGTGCGGCACCGCCTGTCATCAGTTGCCGCAGCACTTTGCGGCGTGAAGGATTTTTCGGTTTTGTCATCGGATTGTCTCTTTGGGTATGAATTTCAGATGTCCGTTTCAGAAAGGACAACGGCGGGAACAAACATTCCTGCCCTGTCCCTTAATCATGTGATTTTAACGGTTCTCCGTCCGGTTGACAAGTCCTTGCCGGGCAGGCAGTCCTGCCGGACGGGCATATTTTTAATTGATAATGAGAAAGACGGCAGTTTGCAGACCGCAGACGGCAGCAGAAAAATTTCTCTCTTGCTGCCATCTGCAAACTGCTGTCTGCCGTCTTCTCCCACTGCCCGTGCGGCAGGCACCGGCGGTCTGCGTCCGCACAGACGGCGGATTTTCTGAAACCGCAACGGGCTTTTTTCCGATAAACAACATGAGGGACCTGCCGGCAACCCCGCCTTTGCATCACTCCTAATGGCAGAAAATCTGGGCTTTTTGACCGTCATCGACCAGCACCCCGCCGGTTTAATCGGCGGATATCTCGTGTTAAATCCGGCAGCAAGACCGCTGGAGTTTCTTTGCACGACACCGGTTCAGCCGGACAAAATACAGGAAATTCTCTACGGAGAAACACTGCTGCCGTTTTTATGCGGAGAAAAAATTGCGAAAACGCTTGTGCAGCGGGCAAAAACAGCGGTTTCCTGTGTATTTACCAATCACGCCGCCGTACTGCCGATCCAAAGTGCGGTTCCTCCGCCGGTAGTGTATGTTTTCGACCCGCCGCCGGAAAAGGAAAAAGTAAAGACAGAAGAAAAAAAACAGGATACTTCTTTATTGTCTTTCGGTGCATTACCTTTCGGGACGGAAACAGGAGTGCCAACGGAAGAGAACAGGGCGGCAGCCGGAGAGACAGGCGAGTCCCTGAAATCCTCCGGCATAGATAATTTCCGGCACGCCCCGCCGTACTTCCGCAGCGGCGGTCAGCCGGAATGGCCGGAATTTGCCGGTTTCGATGCTTCGCAGTGGAAAGAAGTCCGTATCGGAAAGCGGACAGCCGCCGTTCCCTGTTTAAGCGGGGAGTCCTTTCAGCAGATCGTTGAAGAGGTGATGCAACTCGCCAAAATGGTCGATATTCGCGAACCCTTTGACCGGATTCGGCTTGCCATTGAAGAGGCCGGAAAAGCGGCGTAAGGCAAAAAGCGGGGATGTGATTCTGCCGCCGCGTTTTTTACAGGAAGAGCGGGGCAGCGCAAGCCCCCCGCCCGCACTCGTTTGTGTTTTTACTCTTCGGTTTGAAGCGGTGCGGCAGCCGGAGCGGCAGGAATTTTTTCCGCTTCGGCTTTCTTGGCTTCAACAAGGGCAATCCGCACGTTTAATTGCAACGCCCGCTTTTCCAGATGCGACAGATGTTTGTTGAATGCGTCAGCTTTCGCGCGATCCGATTTGGAATGGGCGAATACGTCCGTCACAAACACTTTCGGCGGGAGGGACTGGAGAGACGGCAGAACGGTAGCGATCCAGCGAATGCCGTTGTCAAGAGCGGTCACCCGATCATACAGTCCGGCAAGGGCTTGGGTTGCAATCTGTACTTTTTCTTCTGCGGCATTCCAATCGCTGAAATGCAGTTCTTTGAGTCCTTCGGCAGCGGCGGCACCGCCGTCAAGTTTGGCAACGCGGCTGGTTAAAGCCACGGTCTCTGCGCCGAGGCGGGCAAGCCGTTCCGCAGCGGCATCCACGGCTTTTTGTTCTTTCAAGGCACGCCGCTGTTTCACACGGGAAACTTTGGTGTCGCTTCCTTGGGTCTCGGAAACGTCGGCAAAAACGGCAGTAACGAAGCACGCCGACAACGCGGCGGCGGCAATGGTCGTGAGAAAACGAATCGATCTCATCTGTATTTCCTTTCAGTTAGGAAAAGTGTCAAAAAAATAGAGGTTCTTGTATTGGGACAGGTACACACCTGCCCGACCTTCGTTCTGTTAATCGGCGTTTTCTTTTTTTTTTTCTGTTCACTCACGTGGCGCAGATGATATAATGTGCAGGATTAGCATAACCGGCAGATGCGGTTCGTCTTTGGAGAAACAAAGAGCGGTTTTTCGGCATGTATAAAGCACAAAAACGGAGCGGGGAATGATCCCGCTCCGTTCTGTCTGACACGGCATTGCAAGAACGCTGCCGTTTTGTTTTTTTTCACGAAAAAGGATTTCTTTTCCGCAGTTTACTGCTGGGGAGCCGCTGCCGGCTGCCGGCACGGAACGCACGGGTCGCAAACCGGTTCGCACGGCTGGCAAGGATTGCATGGCACGACGCAAGCCGGCGCACACAATTTTGCTTTAAGGTTCAAAAAGAAACCGCCGAAAGGCAAACAGGGCTGTGCGCAGACTGGTTCGCATGCCACACACGGATCGCAAACCGGTTCGCATGGAACGGCTTCACACGGCTGGCAGGGATCGCATGGTACGCTGCAAACGGCTCTGTCCCGTAAACCGAGAAAGAAACCGCCGAAAGGACGGAACGGGCGAAGTCCGCACGGATTGCACGGAACACAGGGGTCGCACACAACAGGTTCACAAACACGCGGTTCACATGGAACGGCTTCGCATGGCTGGCAGGGAACGGGTTCACACGGCTGACAGGCAACCGGCTCGCACGGATTACAGCCGCACACAGTTGACAGGCGACCGAAAATACCGGCGTTCACGTTTGCCGTTGCCGCAAAAACAAGCACTGCGGACAAAACGGACAACAAAATTTTACGTTTCATAACAAAACTCCTTATACGGTTTGGGGACTATCCACTGACAGCGGGTGCATCGGCAACTGCTGCCTTGTTTCGCTTTATCGGAAAAGTATACGGCGAAAGTAGAACCAATTCTGATATTTTCCGATTATGCCGGATAGAGTGCCTATAACGAAGAACCTTGCTGCGGTCTGCCGTCTGATGCCTACCGTCTCTTTCCCTTGACGTTTCCGTGTTTGTGCGGTATGATTTCCGTATGGGAACACGTAAGACAACGCCTGCAACGTCAACGCACGCAAAGACAGCGTCATCTTCGCGCAGCCCCGTTCCGGCAACGCGGGATACGTTTGTTCATTACCTGTTCGGAACGAAAAAGTACGAACCGATTTTGCTGTCGTTCATCAATGCCGTGTTGGAAAACGGCGGACGGTCGAAAGTCGCATCGGTTGAAACGTTGAATCCGTTTGACCCGGCAACGTTTGTGACGGAGAAATACACGATTCTCGACGTGAAGGC
>JAIRPZ010000098.1 GCA_031256755.1 Planctomycetaceae bacterium | reverse complement strand
AGTAACCGGAAGAAACCTTGGCGGTATAGTAAGAAGTTGTATAAGCGGAGGAATGTTGTGGAACGCAACTTCCGTAAAATAAAGGAGTTTCGGAGAGTGTTCACCCGATACGATAAACTTGATGAAACCGATAACGCTTTTATTGCGCTCGCAAACATCGCTATTTATCTGAAAAATTAGCGGCAACACGACCTAACAGAAATTGCACTCATCGAATTTTCCTTTGTTGTTAATGTCATCGCCTGAAATAAAACAGACAATAGCGAATGTTTTTCACCAACATTATTTACCAAAAAAAACAACCGTTTTTTTAACCTCCGAAGCCACCCGTTGCGAAAAGAAAAATCGGATGTAGAATAAAAAAATACTGCACGGGGAATTCAGACTTACGTCCTAGCCCCGCACAGTACCGGCTTATCACGGCTTTCTTCGGAACCGGACAGATATGTCCAGTCCGAACCGTAACCGGATTTTCAACTTGAACCGCAGTTTGACCCTTAGGTTCAAGCGGATTATCCGTAGCAGCCAACGGAAGATGAACATCCTTGTTCTCCTTTCGTTCTCATGTCGTGTTTCTGCTCTCTATCCTATTCCCACTGCAACATGCAACAGGAACAGAGCAGACAACACGGCAAGATTGCCGCAATCGCAGCAATTACGAAAGAAGCAGCAATGCCGCTCCCGTTTCGTTATTTTTAATCGGCGGCATTGTCATTGTTGCCGTGATTCTCCTTGCTGTTGCTGCCTTTGTGCGGGTAAAAAAACGATTGCGTTTCTAGCATTGCGGATTACCCCTTACCGTCTCGTCAGCACGTCACCTGCAAAGTCGGTTTTTTGCTGTAAAAGGTCGTGAAAGCACCTTCCTAAATTGCCTGTATTGCCTAATATTTGTGAGTTTTAGGACTTTGCAGTCGACGTGGTAAAATAAAGAACAAGATTGGTTAAGAAACAAGTTCTAGTAAATTCCAGAAAAAATAACAAAACAACTTGTTCAGACAAGACTGAAAAACCGCCTGCGGCGGGCAAGCAGCACCAACCCCCTAATACGTATCCCTGCAAACGTTTTCCGCCGGTTTGCCGCCCGGCATGTCAATACGCGGCTGCACCCGCAGCAATTCCTGAACCCCGTCAAATGTCCGAAGAATTCTCACATAGTCCACGTCGTTTTTGTCCCGGAAGATAATTGTCCCGCACTGCTCCGTGCCTCCCGCCGATTTCGCCAGCGGCGCAAGCAGAAACGGATTCTTCTCCGGCTCCGTAATCCGTACCCAACTGCGCCGCGGAACCGTCCCCTTGCCCCGCTCTTCCGCAAATTGCCCCCGGTTGTCCGTCCGCTGCATCCACGCCAGCCGCTGCACATTCCCGTCCTGATGGCACTCCGCACAGCGTCTTCTGCCGACATCGTTCAGCACTGCATCCAGTTCCGCCGGATATATCCGCCGGTTGCCGGGCAGTTCCGGGTGAGACGTTTCACTCGACGCATAATACGGAACATTCAGGTCAATCCACGCATACACCTTCCGCCTGTCCACGTCCGCCATTTCCACACGCCTTTTCCCTGTTTTGTCAGGATGACCGCTGCGGATAAGTTCCGCCAGCGGACTTTGATACGAACCATGCCCCTTCGGCGTAATGTCCAGAATGTTCTGCTCGTCCCCGTTGTAGGTCGGTATCCAGTTGATAAACGGACTCCCCTTTTTTCCCTGATTTTCACTGGCAAGCACATCATACGAAACATTGAAAAAGTCTGTGCAGCCGCCGGTCAGGTCGATTCGCGACTTTTCATTGTGACACTCTACGCAGTAACGGTTCCAAACCGGCTGGACGATACGCACGTAATCAAAACCGGGGGCAAAAGCGGCTCTTTCCGTGTCGGGCTTTGCCCAGTCAGGGCAGGATAACTCAGCGGGTGCTTTGCGGAACGCAAGGAAATGTCCGCGGGCAGAAGCCGGAAACGCCGATGTCCGCTCTTCGTGGCAGCCGATGCACGTTTGCTGTTCACCGGGCATCAAATGCGTAAAAGAACGCATCCGCTGAATTGCCCGCCCCTCCTTGTCAAGAACCATAAAGTAAATCGGACCGGTCACAGGTCCGCTGCCGGACTGACCGGCAGGACTACGCCATGCTGTTCCGCCGACTTTGAAATAAGCACTGCCGTCCGCTTCCACCGGAACATCGCCGAGAATCAGTTTTCCCGCATACGTCGCGCCGCAGGAAATGGTCGGAAACTGGAAACCGAAGGTGCGGTATTGCGGTGAGATGCGGACAGTTTTCGGCATTTCCTGCACCACCCGGATTGCCGCCGCCTCGCCATGCCGCACACCCTCCAACCCCTGATAAACATCCGCCAGAGCCAGCGTTGCCGGCTCTGCGCCCTGCGGAGAACCCTCTGCGGGGCGAAGGGACTCCTTTTTAGAGAGAGCGGGAGACATTTGTCCCCCGTTTAACAGCGGGCGAATGCCCGCCGCTCCCCCTTCAGTGCGAAGAGAATCCTCTGCGACTTGCGTTGCCGTCTCTGCGGCGGCGTGAGCAAGCGGAAGCGGTCTCGCTTTCACCGGTACAGCGTTGTACCACCACATTCCGTCCGGCGGACATTCCAAAAGAACAGCGGCGGATTCCGGCTGCCCGTTTTTCAAAGCAAAGGTGCGGAGTTGCACCGCCCCCGCAGCGGTCACAAGAAAACGTTCACTGTCAAGAGGGCAGGGATTGCAGTATTTGCGGACGCTCCAATGGTCGCCGTCCCCTTCGTTGACATTTCCGACGGGGACTTCCGGCGTAATATTGGTGATGGACGCTTGGGCATTATCCCCGTGCTGCCGGTCAAGAAGACCGATTGCCCCCAGCATGATGCCGCCATGCCCCGTCAGCAGGCAGACGATTTTATCGGTTCTCGGAATCGGACGCGGCTCGGCAAACGTTGCCGGACTTAAGACGCGGTTGCCGAAATATCCTTGCAGATTGGTGCCGTCGGGACGGACGGTCCAGAGCGACTGAATCGGAATGGCGGGGCGGTCGACATATTCCCAGCGGCTGTAAATAATGCGTCCGTCATTGAGGACATACGGCGTAAAATCGTTGAGATAATTATCGGACAGGCGGAGCAGATGGGAGCCGTCGGGGGACATCCGGTGCAGTACGCCGACCGGTGCGTTCCAGCAGTAGGCGAACTGGGGAGAGCGGGAAGAGAGAAAGGCGATACCGCCGTCCGGCAGCCAGCAGCAGTCGTAATTATGATGCCCGCCGCGGGTGAGTTGTTTCAAACCGGTACCGTCAACGTTGACGGTGAAGATGTGATACGGTTCGGATTTTTTCTTCCGCCATGAAAAAAGGATGGTTTTTCCGTCAAAGGAAATATCCGCGTTGAGTATTTGTCCTTCGGCGGCATTGACCAGCAGTTTCGTGTGGTACGAGCCGTCGGGATTCCGTGCGGCAAGAAACAATCCGCCGCCGGCTTTGAATCCTTCGTAGTGATATGTATAGACGTGTGAACTCTTGATGGGAAACCGCTTGATGACGATGAACAATTCGGTCCCGTCAAAAAACTTTTCCGGCGTTGCGGTTTGTTTATCGGCGGCGAGCGAAGCATCGGCAAGGGCTGCCGGAAGCGGCAGAAACAGAAGCAGAGTGAGGAACAGCATTCGCATCGGATGTTTGATTTTGCTTTTATGCGAAAACGGTCTGGGATGAAACAACCGTCATGATTTTATAACCCGGCAGAAAAAAGAACAGAGGGGTGCAAGAGCGGAATAGGCGCAGTCCGTTGCGGAGTTTCCCGACTTGCGAATTTTTACCCGACATTTTTGCTATTCTTTCGCATTAAGCACAGATAATTATTTCCCGTTCCCAAAATACAAAGGAGTCCGCAATGTCCTCTTCCGAAACATCCGCCGCCGCCCGACTTCTGCCATGCCTCCGCCGCGTCCCCGACCCGCGGTCAAAACACGGAGTATCGCACCCGTTTCACCCCGTCATTGCCATAACTTGAGCCGGCGATGCGGTTTATACGCAGCGTCCGCTGTTTGAAGTGATTTATCAATATCATCGGGATTATATTTTTCAGGTGAAGGCAAACAACAAGAAAACGCCGGAACAGTTACAGTTCATTTTTTCGGCGTGAAACAGCGGCGGGAACCGGACGACAAACACGTTTTTCGGAGTGCGGCGTTGAGGTTTGGACGTTCTCGACGGGAATGGCGGGAGCAGTAGTGCATCTGACGAAGAAAGAGGAGGAGCGCACTTTGCGGAAAGTGAGAGAACAATTGAGAGCAAAACATCAAAACGCTCGCCAAATGTAAAACTCCAAAACGGGCTGCGGTTGCCGGCCGTACCGGAGGGGGCGTTCTTGCTGTTAAATTAAATTCGATTATACTAACCGGATACTGTATTTTCCCAA
>JAIRPZ010000076.1 GCA_031256755.1 Planctomycetaceae bacterium | reverse complement strand
ACTTGTCAATCGGTTCTACTGTCAACATAGCCGGTAATCCCACTGCCTCTCTTGTCGGTAAATTCATTCGGGCAAGAAGAACCAGTGCCGCAGCATACACGCCGGTCAAGAGCAATATTCTCGGAGCGGTGACGGATGCTTCCGGCAACACCGGCGGAAGCGGTACGGGGAGCAGTAATCCCATAGACGATCTTCTCGATGCGATTGGCGGTGCAGCGGGCGGAACAGGCGGAACGGCAGGATTTGGTGCGGCAGGCAATGCAGCAAGCAAAGCAGCGCAACCGGTTCGGGAGGTTCTGGACAGCCGTGAGCGATCCTACGCCGATGCGGGATTGAGCAGCGGCTGGTAGTCCTGCCGGACGGGCATATTTTTAATTGAGAATTAGTTTGCAGACAGCAGACCGCAGACGGCAGCAAGAAAAGGGGAAAGATTAGAGGTATCTTTCTTCTGCAAACTGCAATCTGCGGTCTGCAAACTATTTCCGCCCGTGCGGCTAGCACTCTTCCGTCAACTTTGTGGTACAATGGAATCCGTTCTTTTCTGCTTTTGGAAAAATAAGAAATAAGAAAAATGTCCCGTATTTTACGCTTGACTGTCCCGTTTGCTGTTCTGTCTGCCGTTTTGTTGCAGTGCGTTCCGCCGCTGCTTTTTGCCGATGAATCGTCTCCCGCAGACGAAAACATCAACAAAGCGATGCAGGCAACGGTCGCCGTTTTTCCCGCTAACCCCGATGCACAGGCCGGCGGCGGAAGCGGCGTAGTCATCTCCCCGGACGGTTATGCCGTGACCAATTTTCACGTCGTCCAGCCCTGCGGTCCCGCCATGAAATGCGGAATGGCTGACGGAAAACTCTACGATACAGTTCTCGTCGGACTCGATCCGGTCGGCGATATCGCCCTCATCAAACTGCTCGGTCGCAGCGATTTTCCCTTCGCAAAATTTGCGGACAGCGACGGCGTGTCGGTCGGCAATACCGCCTTCGTGATGGGTAATCCGTTTCTGCTGGCCATTGATCTGAAACCGTGCGTCTCCAAAGGCATCATTTCCGGGACGCACCGTTATCAATTTCCGGCAGGAAGTTTTTTGGAATATACCGATTGTTTGCAAACCGATGCCGCTGTCAATCCCGGCAACAGCGGCGGTCCGCTTTTCAATGACAAAGGGGAAATTATCGGCATCATCGGACGCTGTTCGTTTGAAAAACGGGGACGCGTCAATGTCGGCATCGGTTATGCTGTTTCCGCCAATCAGGTCCGGTATTTTCTCGGCGACCTGAAAAGCGGACGCATTGTGGATCATGCCACGCTCAATGCCGTTGTGATGACCGATAATCACGGACGTGTCGTTATTGATGAAGTACAGGGAACGTCCGATGCCGCCCGCAGCGGATTACGCTACGGCGATGAAATTCTCCGTTTTGCAGGACATGCCGTTGATTCGGTCAACACCTATAAAAATCTGATCGGCATATATCCGAAACACTGGCGGCTGCCGGTGACCGCACGCGGAAGCGAAGACGGCAAGCGGTACGATGTCCAAGTCCGGCTCGGCGGGCTGCACGGCGAAACCGAATTGATCGAAATGACCGAAAAAATGATCGCCCCGCCGATTAAACCGGAACTCAAAGAAAACGAAGACGGAAAACCGGTACTCGAAATGAAGCAAGGCGAAATCTATCTTTCCGAAGCCGTCAAACCGTTTTACGAAAAACGGAAAGGTTATGCCAATTTTCACTTCAATAAGATCGAAACTGCCAGAGTTCTGAAACTCATCAACGCTGCGGATCCGTTCAAATCCGAAACGGAATGGAAAATGACCGGAAAACTGAAAGACAAACCGGATACCTTCTCGTTCCGAATCACGGACAAAGGTCTTCATTGGGAATTGCCTAACGGTCAAAATTTCTGGAATGCTGATTTAATGCAGGAAACAAAGGAGTTTGTCATTGATCCGATTTCTCACTACAAGTCCCCGCGGGGCAGCAACGGACTTTTTACGGCACTGTATTTGTACCGGCTTTTGACTGTTGCGGGAAAGATTGAAGATGCCGACATTGCTTACACCGGCACGGCACCTGTCGGCGGCAATCTCGGAACGCTGTACGATGTTCTGACTGTAACGTGGCGGGGAAACGATGTGAAGTTTTTCTCCGATCCGCAAACCGGCAGTGTGATGCTGATCGAAATGTCCGGCGATGCGCTTGATTTCCCGTGTGAAGTTTACTTTTCCGAAAAAACAATGGAAGTCCGCAACGGGAAACTGATTTTCGGCGTATTTGAAACAGAAAAGACATTCAACACGGTCAAACCGTCTGCGCCGCCGGTGATTCCGCATCCGGTACTTTCGCCGGTCATTGCCGGTGCGGTACAGAAATCCGTCAAAATTTACGGTGCTGAAGCGGCGGGGATTCATGGTTATCAATCGGGGATACTGATTTCGCCGGACGGTTTTATCCTGACGGCGTTGACTGCCGCACTGCAAGCCGACCCGATTCAGGTGGTGCTGGACAGCGGCAGAAAATTCGATGCCAAATTAGCGGATGCGGATCCGGTCATGGAAATTGCGCTGCTGAAAATTACGGCATCTGATTTACCGTTTTTTGCTCTCCCTGACGAGGTGAAAAAGCCGGAGTTGGGGCTGCCGGTTTATGCGGTATCGAATTCGTTTAACATTGCGCAGGGCAATGAACCGGTAACGGTGCAGTTCGGTCATATTGCCGTTCAAACGAAATTATCGGCACGGCGCGGAGTTTTTGAAACACCTTATAAAGGAGATATTTTTGTGCTGGACATCACGACCAATAATCCCGGTTCGTGCGGCGGTGCGCTGATTTCGGCGGAGACCGGCGAATTGCTCGGTATCCTTGGGAAAGAACTGCGGAACAACGAAAATCATAGTTGGCTGAATTTTTCGATACCGTCTTATGCACTTCGGGATTCTGTACAAAAAATGCTGGCGCGTGCGGGCAAAGAAAATACGGCGATCAATTTATTTACCGACAAAGCGGTACGGGACAAAGAATTGATCCCGGAAGACACGATCAAGGTTTTCCAAAATTGGGGGATTCTGCTGGTACCTGCGGTGAACCGGCGCACGCCGCCGTTTATTGAGAGCATACGATCCGGCAGCGAGGCGGAGCAATCGGGACTGCGTCCAGACGATTTGATTGTGATGGTGAATGATCAACTGACGGCATCTCTTGCGGCGATAGAATACCGGATTCATCAACTTCCGCCGGAACAGCCGGTGACGCTTACGGTGGAGCGTGACGGAACGCTTGTTGAAGTCAAATTTCCGAAACGGTAAGTTATGCGGCAATGCTCTCGCTCGTGACGGTTAATGGCACTTTCGCAACGCTCCTGCGCTTCTGATGCCATACCGGGAGAAACGCAGCGGCGTTCTGGAAACACCTGCCGGTATGTTTCCGGCGGACGCTGCCTTGTCGTCAGTGTCTATGAAGAGTATAATCGTAAAATCGGAACATGACCTCTAACAGGAGACACAACAATGAAACGCTGGCTTTTCACGCTTTTTACTCTGCTGGCACCGGCAGTGATTCAAGCCGAAGACGGTTTGATCGGGCAGTGGTCGTTTGATGACGATCCCGCCGGTGTCGTTAAAAATACCGTCAATGACCGCACCAATGCGAAAACGAATAAAGATTTTCCGCGTGTGGAAGGTGTCTATGGAAAAGCCGCCGAACTTTCCGGCGGCTGCGTCATCGAAATTCCCGCCGACGGATTGGTGCCGTCCCGAATGAAACAATTAACTTTTTCCGCATGGATTGCCCCAAGCAAGTTCGAAAGGTTTGCCAACATTTTCCGAAAAGAAGATGCCAGCGGTCCGGTACAAAACCGCCTGCTGTTCGGGATTCAGGAAGATGGAAAATATCTTGCCCTCGGCATCTGCACCGGCGGAAATTACGATGAATGCGATGGTCTTCTTGCTCCCGAAGAACTGCTTGATGGTCAGTGGCATTATGTTGCCGGTACCTTTGACGGTAAAATGATGCGGGTCTATCTCGACGGGAAAGAAATCGGTTCTTACGAGCGGCAGTCGCCGCAAATTGACACCGCATCCGATTTTCGTCCGCTGAACCGTTATTGGCACCTTGAGGGACGGTTTCAGGATATTCAAAACATTGATACCGACAAAGAAATTGTGAACCGCCCCGCCTACATCGGTTCGTCCGAAGGGAAAAGCGAATTCTTTAACGGCAAACTCGATGATGTCCGCTTTTACAGCAGAGCATTGAATGCCGGAGAAATTCAATGCGAATACAGAAAGGGCATTAAAAATCCTCCGGCAGCGAAGCCGTGCGAAGCCGAAGCCGCAAAACTTTACGTCAAAGGCGGGTCATTTATGGAAACGCTTTGTAAAACCCGCGATAAAGTTGCCGAAAAAAACGGACTGGATGCCATGACGAATGTCGCCCTCACCCGGCTGATCCGAAATGGCTATCCGGCCGAGATGAATACGTTCATGCAGAAAAAGGCAATACGGTGGCAGCCCGACCGCTCGCCCGTGGACTATATGACGTGGAACGCTCAACGTCTCTATGCCCATGCAAACAGCAGCAAAGATCAGTACAGTGAATATCTGCCGCTGACAGAAGATCAGTGGAAGTTTCTCTCCGCTGATCAGCGTCAACATTGGGAAAAAGTAAAAGCCAATCTGGTTTCTCTAGGCGAAGGAGAAAAAACACCGGCAGCGAAACTGTTCGAGATCGTTATGGATATTGAAATTGCTATCGAACACCGTCCGAATGCGGAAAAAGTTGCCGGACGCATGGAAGCCAACACGCCGGAAGTCCGGGATTTTTCCGCTGAAGAAGCGAAGAATATCCTTGAACGGGAATGGCTTTTTCAGTGCGGCGGCCAGCCGACCGTTGACCGGTCCAAACAGGAAATCGGCTGGGCAAAAGCCATGGCGGCACGCATCGTCAGGCAGTATCCCGGCAAAGTTGATTACAGCGGAGAATTGAAAAAACTCGATGAACTCGAAGCATCGGCAGCAAGTAAAAACGGCGGCGATCAAGACCGCGATTTGTATTTTGCCGTCCGAACCGTTAAACGGGAAATTACGTTCAAAAATCCGGTCATTGATTTTGATTCGGTTCTTTATGTTGATGGTGTAAGACCGGGCGGAAGCGAAGCGGATCACGAAACCCGGCATCGGCTCGGTTATATGGCACGGAGCGGCGGACGTTTGATGACGCTGAAAGGTCTGAAACCGGACGGACACCAAACGAAACTGATGCCGCAGGAACCGCTGCACGGGGCGTTTTGGAGACCCGATCTTTCTTATGACGGCAAACGCGTTCTTGTCGGATTCCATCCGCATAATGAGAAAACGTTTCACATTTACGAAACCGGCATTGACGGTTCCGGTACGCGGCAACTGACATCCGGTATGTTTGACGACTTTGATCCGGTTTACCTGCCGGACGGAAAGAACTTTATGTTTCTCACCACGCGGGGACACATTTATGTCCGCTGCATGCCGCCGACCAATGCGTTTGTGCTTGCCCGAATGTCCCTTGACACAAAACCGGGAGATAAAAATCTGTACATTATTTCCCGAAACGGCGAACCGGAGTATACTCCGTCCGTGATGCATGACGGACGGGTCATTTATACCCGCTGGGAATATACCGATAAACCGCTCTGGCGGTGTCAGTCCCTTTGGACAATGAACAGCGACGGTACGCAGGTTCAGACGTTTTGGGGAAATCAATCGGTGTGGCCCGATCTGCTTAAAGATGCACGATCCATACCGGGCAGTGAAAAAGTGATGTTCACCGGTGCCGGTCATCACAACTGGTTTGCCGGCAGTATTGGAATCATTGATCCGGGCAAAGGTTTTAACTTTCCTGACGGATTGACGAAAGTCACGCAGGAAATCGCCTGGCCCGAAACCGGCAATGGTCCGGTTGATCCGGCAGAATCCGGCACCTATCACACTGCCGGCGGTTATGATGCCTATTATTCACCGTATCCCCTTTCGGAAAAGGACTTTATGGTTTCCGCACGCCGAAGGTTTGTCGATGATACCGGTAAAGTTCAGCGGAATAATTCCCGCTGGGATATGTATGTTCTGCTGCTGATGGATACTGACGGCAACCGCGAACTGATTACAGTCGGTGCGCACAACATTTTTGATGCCCAGCCGATCCGTCCCCGGAAAGTGCCGCAGGTTCTTGCCGACCGCGTGGAGTGGCCTGCTTACGAAAACCGGCATCAGCCCGGAACCGGCACGATTTACAGCAACAATGTTTACGAAAATGCTCCGCCGGAACTGAAAGATAAGGCGAAATATCTCCGTATTTTCTCGATCGAACATAAGACATATACCTATTGGTATAAGCGTAATTATGCTTCATCGGGACCGGAAATTTCGCCGGTGCAGTCCGAAGGCATAAAAAAGATTATCGGTACGGTGCCGATTGAAGAGGACGGCAGCGTCAGTTTCAAAGCCCCGACCGGTATTGCGCTGCATTTTCAACTGCTGGATGAAAACCTTCGGGCATTGCAAACGATGAAGAGTTTTACCGGTGTTTTGCCGGGAGAAACACGCGGCTGTCTGGGATGCCATGAATCCATGACCCGCACGCCGGTCTCCGCTCAAACCGGCAGGGCGTTAAAACAGCCGCCGCGGGACATTACACCGGTTCCTTGGGAAGACATCACGGTCGGTTACGAGCGGTATGTTCAGCCGGTGATCGACAAACATTGCGGCAAATGTCATCAAGACCCGAAGAGTCCGGCATTCCAAAAATGGAACGCAACCCTTCGTCCCGGTGCGCTGGGTTTCAAAGAACCCTATTTAACGCTGATCGGTAATCCGACTTGGGCAACCGAATACCGGTATACCGATAAGGGGAACCGTCCGGCACCTTTCGGCTGGGCCAATATCATTATGGTCGAAGGTTACGGCACGAATGATCCGCGGGCGTATGCAACTTATCCGGCGATGACCCGGCTTTCGTATAAGAGCAGGTTAATTGACCGGATGACGGGTAAAGACGAACATAACGGCGTGAAAGTAACCGGCAATGAACTGCACCGTGTGATTTTGTGGATTGATGCGATGGCACCGTACTATGGTGCGGAAGAACTTCGCTGTATGGAAGACCCGATTTTCCCCGGTGCGGAGTGGCTGTCGCAGCGTCCGCGGATTGCCACCGCACCGATTGTACAGCGTCCGGGACCGTTTGATCCGTTTTATCCTGATCCGGCTTATGACGCGCCGAAGGCAGAACAGTATAATGCTTTGCCTGCCGGTATGGAAAGAAAGAAGTAGCCGTATTGGCTGCCGCCCGCCGGTTGTAAAGCCGGCGGGTTTGGAAAAATCATCGATAAACCGCTGAATCGCTGCTGCCGAAACGGTGTGATTGAAGTTCTGCAACAGGTGTATGACTTCAATTGTATAACTTCAATTCCCAATCGAAAGTCCGTTGGCTTGGACAAGGTTGACGCTGCCCGTCTCAATGTTGTACTGAATGGACTTCGCCGTATGATTCGTCGTTTGTCCCGAAAGTGCGGTGCGGATTTTAACATCGCCGTCAAAATGAACAACACTTTTTGACTGACAGTATTTAATCGTTTGGGCTTTTCCATAAACCCCGCCGCCGTCAATGACCGCATTACCGCTTGCCGTCAGTTCCATAGACAAGTCCTCTTGTTTTACCGGATTCGGCACTTCAGCAATCCGCAGTTTTTCACATTCCAGCGTATAACCCTTCTTTCTTGCCGCCGCCACATTTTCCATCGCAATCGTATCATCCCACGATGCCGCCGGACAATACGCCGCTATCACTCTGCCGGTAATGTCCGCAATTTTACTGCTGCCAACCAGCGTTCCTTGTATGCCGTCCTGAAACCACACCGCAAGATGATTCAGTTTACTGCCGCCCTGCGCTCCGGCAGAAGGCAATGTTTTATCAAAGCCCGACCCGCTACCGATAAACGTGGAACTCATTTCCCCGGGTCCTTCTGCGGCAAGGTAATTCTTCTCAACATAGTATTGCAACTTTGCGACATTGGCCGTATCAATCGACTTTTGATTGCCTTTCGCATCAACTTGCCGGTTGCGGATATAAACATCATGCGCACACCGGATCATTTCCGCCTTCGGTTCAATAGCGGACTGATCGTCAAAAAACATGACCTTCCGGCTTAAATGAATTTCCATAATGCTGCACCACAGCGATTGTGTCTGATACAGCACCCGGACACGGCTGCTGTTTTTACCCGTCTGACCGAAAAACTGGATCACTTTGCCGTCGCAAAGCATGTCTTTATTCCATTCCACGATCAGTTTATCATCTGTATTCTGCACGGAAGTTCCCGGCGTTCTGATTTGGCTGACATTCGCAATCAGCCGGCCGGCACCGGGCGACCAGAATTTGTTATCGCTTCTCGCAAGATTTAATTCATTGGCATGGAGTTCCACGCCTTTTCCTTTGAAAACAGCATCGCCGCCGGCTGCCTGTCCGGTAATCTTGATTTGCGTTGTCATTTCCGCCGGATTCCAAATCGTGACCGTATCGCCGCCGATTTCGATTCCCATACCGGCCGCACTTGAAGAAGCATTCTCTTTGAGCAGAACATTGCCTTCAATGGCAATAATTTCGGCAGACGATTGACCGCCGAAATGGTGAACCTGCATTTTCATTAAATTGCCGGTCATCGCAAACTTGCCTGCGGAAGAAGACCGTATACCGATCAGATTTTGCGTTGCCACAAAACCGGCGGGTTTCGGCATCGTCATTGGCGTATTCGGAATGTGATTGGCAACCCTTCGGGACGGCTGTGCCGGAGAAGGCGTAATCGTTTGCAGCGGTTCCAAATGCTGAACCAGCCGGATGGTATCGGTATTGCCGCCGGGCGGCACCGGTGCTTTTTGAGTCAGAATATTCGGCGTATAACGGGACTGTGTGACCGTACCGTCCGCGGACGTGTTCACAAAAAAGATGTCGAACCGGTTCACCCGGCATGTGCCGCCGGCGGTCTCAAACAGCACGTTGTCCCGGACAATGGCATGATCCAGTAAAAAATCCTTATTTTTTGCACTACTCTCTTGTTTGCTGCCGGAAGACGTTAAATTGCAGCAAAGATCAAGTTTGTCCGCTGTCATCGTTCCGAAATCGGTCAGTTGGGCTTTGATGCCCTTGCCCAATTTCACCATGATTTGATTTTTCACAAGCGGATGCGGTTCGATCTGCATTTCGTTCCATTCAAGATAAACATCTTTTGCATTGTTTCCTTCTCCGGCTTTACCGCTTAAATTTCCTTTTCCGTCCGCGGCGAACTGACCGAATGTTTCCGCAGGATTGGTGCCGAAAGTGTATTGTACACACCGCTCGCTTCGGATCGTATAACGTCCGGCAAAGATCATTTCGACAAACTGACGGACATTCGGCGTTTCCTGCCGGTCTCTTGCAGAAAGAGACAGAAATCCTTTACGCAGATCGAGAAAAATCTCATCGCCGGCAAGGGCGGCATCGGCATCATGTTTGGCTTCTAACCGGGCAGGAACCGGCAGTTGTCCGGCAGTCCCCGGCAATCCTCTGGCAACGAACAGTACAGGTTCCAAGTTTCCCCAATCCATATCCGTTTTTTCGGCTGACGGCTGTGCGGCGGAACCGGTTTTCTGCTGCAACGTAATATGGACTTCGTCTGCCGTGAGGCGGTCAACGGTTTTATCCGGGTGACTTCGCTGCGCATCAACATTGCGGTAAAAACTTGCCGTCCATCCGTTTTCCGCCTCGTTATTTGCAAGGACAAAGGGTCCCTGACACCGCACATCAATCACCGATGCATCTTCGCCTGCCGCTGCCAGACCGGTTTTCTTTGTTCCGCTGTTCGGACTGCCCGTATTCCGGCTGCCGGCACACTCAAAATGCAGGTTCTTGATTTTCTGAAACAAAATCCGGTTCAGGTTTTTACGCTGTTTTACATTTCCGCTGCCGGTTTGAACGATTTCGACCGTCAGTCCGCTGCCGGTTCCGAAATGTTTGCCGAGCGCAAATTTCACATCTTTAAGTGCTTCGATTTTTGTCATCGCCGGCGAGTCGGAAACAATGATATTTTCCGTTTCCAGCGAAAAATCATCCTGTGTACCGGTCTCTTCCATATCGCTTTGCACACTGACTTTTCCGAACAGCCGCACGCAAACGAAATTCGGCATTTTGCTGATGTCGAAATCATTATCGAATTCAATTTCTGCATACTGCGGCGTACGGAGAACAAAGGATCGGCGTATAGTATCCTTTAACTCTTCAGTGCTGAAATGTTCTTTATTGTCGGGCAAAGCAATGATCGTACAGGGTTCCAGCCGGACAAGTTTGCCTTCGATGGTGTCTTGACCGAACAAAAAAACAAATTGAGCAAACTGGAGCAGATGGATTTCCCGGCTGTTGTCCCGTTCCCATCCGTTTTCCGGCAGAATATCGAAATAAGGAGCAATTTCCGTGCTGCGGATGCTGTCATCCTGCTGCGGTTTGGGACTATCAGTCGTGCGGGTATTGCCGCCGGCGGGAACCGGAAGAACAAGCGGTACAAGCACATAACCGTACAGCAGATACAATGCGGAAACAATACAAAAACCGGATAAAGTTGCCTTAACGTGCATAAAAACGGCGGCGGAACACGCTCACAAAACGCAGTCGCAAATTTCGGCAATGGTACGAATTTTCGGAAACTGCCGCAAGACCAAAATCCATTTTCCGCTTCCGCTCACCGATGACTGCCGTTTACAAAATTGCCGTTTACCAATTATTGAACCGGATCATGGATAAAATGACATCTTTCTTTTTTATATCCGTAAAGAGCAAATTCATTTCGGCTGCCTGCGATTGAATTTTTTTCACTTGCCGTTCGACACGGGCTTTCTCCGGCGACCGTTCCGACAGAAACATTTCCTTGCGCAGAAGACACACTTCGCCGAGAAACTTCAGCAGCGTTTTGCCGCAGGAAAAACTTTCCGCCGCCATGTCAAAAAACATATCGGCATAGTCCGCGAAATAATCGTCATTTGTTTCCCGCCATATATCGGCACTGATCAAAGCCGCCATTTGAAAAATCATTCCCCAAGGATGAGATTGAAACGATTCCGGCGAACAATCTTCTGCCATTGCCGTCAGGTCTTCGATCCATTGTTTTTTCGTTGCGGTATTGCCGAAACGGTTGCCGAAACAGTAAAGTCCCTTTAATTTCAATGCGAGAACAAAGGGCTTTTCAAACGGATGAACCACTTCGCCGGACAATTCGTTCAGATATGTCACGGTTTCGTCAAACAGCGTTTGACATTCTTCCGGGGCATCGGCGGCAAGATGTCCGAGATAAACCCAAATCCGTTCGCGGTCTTCATCACTGCTGAAACACGTTAAGGCTTTGCGGAACCACATTTCTGCATGAGAGCGGTCTCCCTGAAAGGCTAATAATTGTCCGACGGTGCTGTAGCATTTTCCAAGCCGTTCAGGGTGGAGTGCGTTCACCCATTCTTCGGAAAACTCGGCGGAACTGTTTCGGAAGAACAAGCCGCCCTCGCAAATTTCGGACAGAACGAATTCCGCTTCCTGATAGCGGAATTGATCCATCAGATTCACCGCCCGCTGACATCGGCATTCGGCTTTGAAATTCATTGCCGTTGCGGCATTGTCTAATTCCGGCAGGCGGTTTTCAAGAGCGAGATATTCATTCCAGATGTGATCGGCGGCAAAATTATTACCGATGTGAGTTGTCCGGGAAAGACGAATTTGCACCGAATAAAGGTCGCAATACAAATCTTCGGTATCCGACTGCCGATAGACCGCATTGAGCAGTTCGAACAGTTCCAGCCCTTGTTCGCGCCGGTCGGAACGCCCGATTTGCTGCCGGGCAGATTCAAAAAGGCGGTAAAACGGTTCTCTGGTCTGACAGAAAATACCGGCAAGCACCGCGATCAATTCCGAATGCTGCGGATCAATCGGGTCCTGCGCTAAATGAGCGAAAAGGGCTTCGGTATCGCCGGTATCCAGCAAAGATTTGAATTCCGCCGCCGCTTCAAGTTTGCGGTTGTAAAGCGGAAGTTCAATAGTTTTCAGAACCTTTTTCGTTACATTATTTCTGTAAGCGGCAAGTTGAATATCGGCGAGATAAAGTCCCTGTGTTGTCTTTGCCGAGCGGTAATTCGAGGCATCATAATCAATGGATTCGTACCGGATCGTGCCGATGGTTTTCCGGTTATTTTTCCATCGGGAATCAATGATGCTCTGAAACATTTCCCGCAGATCGGATTCCTGAATGCTTGCTGTTACTTTGAACCAGCGTTTGCCTCTGGCATCAATATCGATTTTCGGTTCGTGTGTCTTTTTGTTGCGAAAAACAAAATAGCCCATTTTTTCGTAATCATCGGCAACTTTTGTGTACGGCGGAATATAAAACGACCGCCGGGCGATATACAGATGAATAACCGCATCGTCTGCAAGTTTTGCCGTGATCCGTTTGCTGACAAAAAAAGAATACTCGAACAGTTTGCCCAGCATTAAAAAATAGCGGTTATCGTAACTCTGCTCGGCTAAAATCGGCACAGCGTCTGAAAAGACATCTTCTTCATGTTTGACAGCGATGCCGTAAATTTCGACACCGGCTGCTTCTTTCCACTGTTTTAATTCTGTGTAAAGCGTTTCGCGGAAAAGATTTTTCTGATCGCGGAAAAGTTTAGAAAAATGAAGGTCGCGGGGATAACTTCCCTGAATGGGAACGAGAGCATTTTTCAGGGTTTTTCCGATTTTGTTTTGGACATCCTTGCCATAACTGCCGAAGAGCAGAACACCGCCGACTAATTTTACCGGATCGTTGTCATCCTGTATATTACCGCTTTCGTCGATGAATAAGTGAACCTGATCGTATACATCCAGCATGGGATAATCTTCTGCCTGCTCCCGCGTATCGCGGCATTATAACGGCAGCAAACAAATTTTCAATATGCAGGAGGTGCCTTCACGTCGCCTGCAAAGTCCTAAAACTCACAAATATTAGACAATATAGGCAATTTAGAAAGGTATTTTCACTGCCTTTTACGGCAAAAAAACGACTTTGCAGGTGACGTGAGGTGCCTTACCCTTCCACCGGTTTTACTTTCGGCTTGAAACCGGTAATGATGCTGCTCTTGCCGGACGGCGCACCGGAATGCTGAATCATTTCCCGAACCGCATCGTCTATCCTCAACGTGCTTTTTCGCGGGATCTCCGGGACAATGCCCAGCGATTTCAAATGAGTGTTCCGAATCCGATTCAGCATTTCGCCGAACCGATCAGGATGCTGCGCCGCCGCATAATACGACAGTGCTTCCGAATTGTCCGGCTGAACCGCTATCCATTCTTCGAGAATTGTTAACGCTTCTTTGAACTGCAACTTCGCCAGCAAAGTCAAAGCATACCACCGCAACGCCAGCACATCCTTGCAGCCGTCCGTATACGCTTCTTTCAGCGGTACGAGGGCTAAATCCCAGCGTCCCGATTTCGCAAAACACGCCCCCTTCAGTACCAGCCGGATTTGATCAAGAGCCGTATCGCCCCATATCTCCGCAGCCAATCGGCAAGCATCCTCTTCCCGGCTCTCCGCAACGTAAAGATCAAGCAAATGCCGGTGAAATTCCGTGCGGTCTTCGATCAATTCAAGGTTCATTTCCAATGTCTGAATGGCTTCTTTGTTTTTGCCTTGCAGCCGCAACGCCAACGCTAAACTCGTAACCGCAATCTCGCGAATCCGAAGCCGATGCCAGACATCCAATGAAATACGACCGTGTTTGACTGCCGTTTCAAATGTCCGAACCGCAAGATCAATTTTCCCGATCCGCTGCATATGTGAACCGAGAAAAGTGAGCAACTGCATATCAACCGGAAAATGATCCATGGCTTCGACCATGCATTTTGTAATTTCAGCATCGGGAATCGGTGCCGCCGCAAATGTTTCCCAAAGCATGTAGTAGGCGGCAAGCCGAAGATCGGATCGCGGTGCCTGTTTAATCTGCTGCTGCAAACACCGGCGGCAGGCAGCAAAATTACCGAGTGCAAACTGGGCTTCCGCACGTGCCGTCAGGAGTTCGCCCTGAATGACTTCCCCTTCATTTTCGATTTTTTCGAGGGTTTTCAGCGTTTGTTCTGCACATTTTTTGGAATAGACCGGATCGGTTTTTTTTGCAGGGACAAAGAATCGTCCCGGTGCGGCACTGATTTGCACCATCAGGGCCGCATTTCGGGAAAGCAGTGAGGCGTTTACCCGACCTTGAAAACGGACTCCTTTGTGCAGCGGCATCAGCCGGGCATCAATCGTTTCCTCATCGAAATCATGCCGGACTTTATCCGTCCGGTAAAGCCGATGAAGAACCATCATGTAAATTGCGTCCCGGTGGCTGTTGTTTTCGAGAAACTGCCGGAATTCTTCGAGAGTTGCCGGATCGAATTCATCGCCCGGATTCAGCCAAACAAGCCAATCAGCCGAATTGCCGGCTTCAACGCGGTCAATCAGCATATTCCGTGTTGCCGCATCATCCTCCGCCCAGCCGCCGTGTAGGACAGTACATTCCTCCAGAACGGAAGGCAGAAATCTGCCGCTCATTTCTCCGTTACCCGCAACAAGAACGTAAATACCTGTGCTAAACGTCTTTGCACTTTGAACGGTTTTTTCCAAAAGGTGCAGCGTATCTTCATGGACGACGATACCGGCAGCGATACGGACGTGACTGTTGGGAATTTCTGCGTATTCGGACATATTTTTCGCGGGGTTGTACGGACGGGGATTCCCCGTATGCTTGTCGGTAATCCGCCGGAAAAACTTGAAAATTTTTAACACCGCAAAGAAATACCGTTAAAATGCCGATATAAAAATAGCGGTAGAATGATACACATGTCTCAAAATAATGCACTTTTCTGCCGCTGATTTTGGCAGCATTGTCCGGTGTTCGCATTTTTCAGCCCTATTTTTTTGCGTTTGAAAAAAAAAGAGACAATGGCACGTTTTGTGCATCAATGTATTGACAGCCCGGAGAAATTTTAAGATTGCTTAAAGTTTTCTCTTTACATTTATCAAAAAACAGAGTAGAATAGACGGCAAAGGGGATTGACAGTATTGTTGAAAAATGTGTCATGAACCGCTAACCTGTGAAGGAGACAGCCATGAAAATGTTTAGATTTGTTTTTACAGTATGTTTGATCAGCGGATTCCTGTTTCTGCTTAACGTCGTGAAAGCCGATATGGGAGGCGGATCTCCGCAGTCATCGGAATTCACGATTTCGACGGGAGATCAGAAGGAAGAAAAGTTAACATTTGGGGGTGCGCCTGATGCGGAATCTTCGCAAACGACTTGCAGTATGACTCCCAACGGGGCGGACGGCAGTATCATCCTTGAACCGCCGGCAGTTCAGCCGCCGAGACCGGAAGAGTTGCGTCCCTATACCCCGAATCTGGCATCCGTACAGCCGGTTGCTTATCGTTCTACGCCGTATAGTGATCCGGGAAGAAGAGGAAGGGATTATCCGCCGAGAATTTCGGAATCGGAAATTGACAATAATCCGTCGGAAGAGAATCCGAATACCCCCTCCCCGCCTCCGAATCCCCCGTCGCCGCCGGTACTTTCGCCAGTAACACCGGAACCGGCAACGCTCCTTATTTTTGGAGCCGGCATTGCAGGACTTTGGGTTTCGCGGAGAAGAATGATGAAATAACCGGCAGCGATTAATTTCGGCGGGCTGTTCCCGATAATGTTAGAACTGAACACTGATGGTCGCTTTCATTGAGAGTCAAAGCGTATCATCAGTGTTTTTTTGCCCGATTTGCATTCGTATTAAACGAGGGGTACATTTTTTATGACAAAACGGTTCTTCCTCATTCTGCTCTTGTGCTTTGCCGGACAGAATTTAACCGCGGCTGAAGTTGTTGTACAAACACTGTTTGAGCATGCTTTCACAAAAGATCTGCAAGGATGGCGGGCGGAACGCGGCTGCCGCAACGTGATCAAAAACGGATTATTGCATATCGAGGCGGTCAGCGGAATTCCGTTTTTGCACAAGCCCGTCAATTACATCGGCGGTGAATTCCGGCTGACGCTCGAAATCAAGACCGGTACGGAATCCGAAGCGTCTCTTTACTGGATCAGCCGCGGTTCTCCCCGCCGCGAAGAAACCAACAAAATTACGCAGCGTTTGACCGAAGACGGCGAGTGGCATGATTACGAATTTCTCTTCACCATATCAGATATGCTGCAAGGAATGGTACTGCGTTTTTCCGCCAATGACGGTTCGTGGGACATCCGGTCGGTCAAATTGACCCGCAAATCCATGCCGCCGCTTGCCGTCCGAAATGCCGAACCGTTTTTGTACAAAAAAGAAAGAGAGGCAGACAGAGAAATGATGAAATTCACCGTCGGAAATAACGTTCTGATGCCGATGAAATACCGGATCGGACGGCAGCCGGAAGAGTTAACGCTGAACCGCAGCGAAACGGTTGACCTTGCAGTCCCGATAAAAACTGAAGGAAACCTCGCTGCCGTTGTTCTGACACTGCATCCCGAAGAATTTCCCGACATTGTACGTCCGCTTTTTTTGTATCAGCCGGAAGGAAAAACTAAGTGGATATCCAAACCGGTCGGCGATCAGTTTATCGACATTGCTCCCGATGCCCGAATGGCCCGGCTCCGGCATAAAGACGGATCGGTTTTCGGCATCATTGCACCGATTGTTCACACAAACGGAGAGATTCCGAAATTCACATTAGCAGAGACGCAAGGCGAAACGGATACGGCACTGCATTTTGAAAGCGATAAAGTGGATTTGAAAATCGACATTGTTCCGCCGCATATCCATTTGACCATGAAAAGTCATCAGCGTGATCGCATTGAAGGACCTGCCGTCCGGCTTTTTGGGGTTCTCCGCAGCGGTCTTTTGCCCGGCGTGGAGTTTCTCCGATCCGGCGGTACCAGTTCCTCTGAAATTGACTTGGAAAAACCGTACAATGACCGGTCGCTTCCGAATCCGAAGTGGATCACACAGCCCTTTGCCGTTCTGGAAACAGACAAAGGAGGAGCGGTACTGTCATGGAACGATTTGAAATTGCAGCCGTCATTTTCATCGCCGAACCGATTTGACCAGCAGGAAGATCACCGTATTTCACTCATCGGTTCGGAAATTCAAGCGTCTCTGGAATTGTTAGCGTATGATTCCGTTGAAGGAAAGGAAAACGAATCGGCAGTGTTCCGCGTCTTGAAAACCCGTATTATCCGGCATGGTTTTCCTGATCCGCCGCCTGCGCCGCGTTCTGCCGAAGAACAGCGTCAACTGTCGATGCAGGCGTTGGCGGGTGCGCTGCAATCGGAAACAGGCGGGCAGTGGGGCTATGCACTCGATCCGAAGTGGGAGCGAAAGCCGTTTGCGGATATGATTTCCACGTTGTTCCGTTTAACCGAGGCAGGAGGCGGACGAATGACGAATCCCGTCACTATCGTGCCGGGCGGAGCCGACATCAGCAACGATACGATTTTTTTCATTGCCGGAGGGATTCCTGATTGGCTGAAACAGCGTGAAGCCGCGATTGAGCAAATCATGACAGCCGTGAATCCTGACGGTTCGTTTTTGTACCGGACGCGGTTTCCTGAAGTGGAACAAAAGACAAGTTCCTTTGGCTATACGGCTCTGCAAACACTGGCGGTGATGGAATATGTCCGCATGACCGGCAGCGAAAAACATTTTATGATTGTAAAAAAAGCGTTGGAATATCTGGACAAATGCGATGTTCCGTGCGGCGGTTTTTATCGGGAAGCCCCGTTTCATACGCCGGACTTGCAAACGGCAGCAACATTGATCTGGCTTTATACTTGGGCTTACGAACACAGCGGCAATGCGGCGTATCTGGAAAGAGCAAAACATTTTGCATATTCCGGTCTGCCGTTTGTTTATCATGTCAATCAAGCGGAAAATTCCTATTACGGGACGGCGGCGAAGTTCGGCGGAACAAACCGGAATTTGCCGCTGGACTTTGGAACGTTGTCGCTCCGCACCGGTATTCAGTATGCTTATGCACTTTGTTTGTTAGCGAAAAATGATAAGGAAATTGATTGGAAGAAACCGGCGAAAGGCATCCTGCATGCGGCAGAAAAATTGCAGTTTACGGACGGTATTGAAGCCGGCTGTATTCCCGAAAAATTTGACTTAATCGAACAAAAAATAACGGGCGATAAAATCAATCCCTGCGCTATGGTTTCGCTCCGCTGGGCGGTCGAAGGGAAAACCGATTCACTTTTTGTTTTAACGGACGGCAAGGAACGCTATGTCTCTCCGTATGCAATGAAGAAAACGGCAAAGGGGATTGTTTCGGCGGACGTTCCGGCGGGACAAAAATTTCAAATCCTCCGCAACGGTAACCGCTTCGGCAGCGGCGAAGGAACGGGCATTGTGAATACGGATTAAAAAAGTCCCGCTCCCCTGCCCGTTTCCGCTATAAATATAGCCATTCGTATCCGTAAGTCGGTTTCAGCCAAATTTGATGAATACGGTTGTATTCCGCTTTTTCCTGTTCACTAAGATGTCCGTCGTTGTTTGTATCGGCTTTATAAACTTCTTCTACATAACGTTTCCGTTCTTCTTCATCAACTCGGCCGTCCCGGTTAAAGTCGCCGCTGGAATCAAAAATGCTAACCGGCATCAATCCGTCTTTTGTACCATACCGGATTTGAGAATCGTTGAGCGAAAATTGATCTCCCAGCCGCCACCAGTCGGTTTTCAGCACTTTTCGTTTCAATATTCTTCCTTCGCCGATTTTTCCGGTGTTTTCGTATGCGGGAGTTTCATTTCCGTCTTTGTCTTTCTTGCCGTTCTTGATTGTTTTTTCCTTCCATTGGTACGCATTGGTAAGACCGGAAACATAGACCGAAAATTCATGAACCCGCGGATCAATATCCGTCCACATGGCGACCCCCCACAAATCACGACCGGGGGCAATTTCTTTTGCCGCAATACTCACGGATGTTTCCGGCGGTGTCTTCATTCCTTCCCGTTCCATAATCACCGGCACAGCAAGCGGAATGATTTGATCGTGATAAGAAACCGTTGCCGTTGTTGTTTCCTGCCTGACGGCTCCTGTCTGCGGATCATTGCTCAACTTTGTTTCGGCAACGAGTTTGTGAATCGCAAACATAAATTGCGGCACGAAGGCGATCGGTTTTGCTTGTCCCGGTACCGGTTCAAAACGACCGGGAATTCCCCGAATCGGAAGAGGTGCCGAGCGTTGCTGCGGTTTTTCGCCTTCTTTGACCGGAATTTTATCTTCGGCAACGGGCAGAGTTAATTCCTTTTGCTGCGGCGCAGCCGAAGCAATGCTGCTATTCGTTACGGAAATTGTTGCAGAAATCGCGGCAGATTCTTCAGCGGCGGCAGGATTTTTCATCGCCGGTCCTTTATTCTTTACGTTGTACACAAGATACCAGACCTTTTTTTTGTCCAATGTTCCGTGTAAATTCGGAAGATCAACTTCGACAATCCGCATCGGTTTGAAGGAAAACTCCAAACACCAGATTTCGCGGGCAAAACGGATTTTTGTTGCCCAGTCGTTTCCGAAACGTATATCGCCCTGAAACTGCGGGTCTGCTTCCGGTAATTTGGCTAGCAATTCGGGAATATCCTTAATTTCCTGCATGGACTCATAGTTAATGTCCGGCGGAATCACAAAAAGACCGCCCGGTGCGACACGCGGCATGGCCGGACTGTCCGCCGCAGATTCCTGCCCCTGCGAGGAAACTGTCAGCAGTGCAAAACCGAAAAAAAGAACAAAAAAGAGCCGGCAGCGTGAAATAAACATATCTGATAGAAAACCGAAACAGTAATGTCATTAAGGTAAAAAATAATCTGATCCCGCCGTCATCATTTCACGGCAATTTTACAGCCGGATTTTAACAGGTCAGTATTTTAGCCGGTATTTTAATCTTTTCTTAAAAAGAGAACAAGGGCAAAAATAACGGGATTTCGCGGGACGGTCAACCGCAATTATTCGCAATAATTGCGGTTGACCGGTTTTTACGGAATGATTACGATCTGTCAGTGAAGTGATTCCTTTTTTTGTTACCGTTATGTTCAGTCCGGCTTCTTTAGTCAACAGTTATGCAGGTGTTTTCGGCGTTCAGCCGGGTATTTCTGCGGAATCGATGCCGAAAGCACTTTCTTCGGTACCGATCCCCTCTCCGGCGGGAGATTCCGTCACAATTTCTCCTTCGGCAAACATTCTTCAGCAACTGCTGAATACGGAAATGCAGGGAACCGGAAATACCGATACCGGCGAACTGGACTTAACGGGGCTTGCCCAGTTAAAACAGCGGGGAGAAATGCTGGCGAACATGTTGCAACTCAAAATCAAAAATTTCGAGAGCAATCTTATGTCTGCCATGAAAGGAGCAGGTATTCCGGCACAGGACATGAATTTGAAAAACGGCAGCGACGGCTTGATGCTGATGGATCAAATCCCGAATCAGGATGCTGTACAAGGAATGTTAAACAAAGCGGGAGGACTGCAAACGGAATTTTCGGACATTGCGAAACTTGCCGAAGTGTTGACGATGCTGCAACAGTCGGGCGGCAGCAATTTACCGCAGGGCTTATCAGCGGCAGCCAAATATGCGGAACAGTCGGTTCCTGACAAAGTGTCCCGAAAGTCCGCGGATTTTGTGATGCACATTACACCGGCAGACACGGCTTCCTTTTCGTTTGAATAAAGCACCTGCAACGCAACAGAACTCCATCGAATATGATTACAAAAATTACCGGTCTTTTAACGGCACTTCATGACGACAGTGCGGTGATTGCTGCCGCCCCGTTTGAGTACGAGGTGCTGATTCCCGAATACACACGGCGGCAGTTGCAGGGCGACATCAACAAGACCGTTTCGCTGCACACGATTTATTCACTGGACGGCAATCCGCAAGGAAAAATGATGCCGCGTCTGATTGGTTTTCTGACGGAGGCAGAGCGGCAATTCTTTGAATTATTTTGCAGCGTGGACGGTGTCGGTACAAAAAAAGCCCTTCGGGCAATGATCCGTCCTGTGAAAGAAGTTGCTGAAGCCATTGAAGAAAAAGATGAAAAATTTTTGGCAAGTTTACCCGGTATCGGAGCCGCTATGGCTGAACGGATTGTTGCCAAACTCCGCCGGAAGGTTTCCCGATTTGCGCTGCTTGTTGCCCGACCGGCAGCGGAAGGTTCGGAACAGCGGATCGATGTTGTTTCGGAAACGTTTGAAGCCCTGCTGGCATTAGGACATAGCGAAGCCGATGCCCGGCGGCTTGTCGATACGGTTCTGCAAACCAAAACGAAATTCAAAGATTCTGCCGAAATGATTCAGGCGATCTATCAAAACAGCCGCTGAATTCAACGGCAATGTTTTATACAGCAATGTTTCATGCCGTATGGCTGCCGCTGCGCTGATAGGCGATCTTTTCCCGGATCGCTTTTCCGGTATCAGATATTTTGTAACGTTTTCCTCTTTGCCGGTCATTTCAAGAACGTGCGGAGACGTGATTATTCCAACTTCGGAAGAACAATTTTTCCTTCCCGTTGAGCGGCAAGCGTGTCCAATTCAAATGCACCGTAGAAGTCCGCATTGTTATCCATCCACAACGCCAACGCCCGTTTTTCCGGCTGACTTAACACAACGCCGTAATGCCCTTTCTGCAATAAATGCCAAAGCGGCGATTTGTTTGCGCCGAACTCTTTCGGAAAAGTTCGTGCCGGCGACCACGAACAAAGCGGTACACCGGATGTCGGAACATTCCGCAGCATAAATACATACGGTTCCAATTTTGCATACGATTCAAAGAACTCGCCTTCCCTTCCTGATTTTGCCGGCTGATATTTCACAACCGTCCGTCCCAGCCGGAATGTTTTGCCGGTTTCCGCTTCTTTTTCATGGCACGAAACACAATGTTTATCAAGAACCGGCTGCACCAGCCGGGGATAACTGAACGGGTTTGAACCGTCGGCTTCCGGTTTGATGACCGATGCCGGTTTGCGGAATGCTGCCGGATAACTTGCCGGATTCGCCGTTCCATGATGTCTTCCTTCATGACATCCTAAACAGGTCAGCGTTTCTCCCGGTTTAATGTAAGTAGCACTCCGCATCCATTGAACCGCAACACCGTTTTCGTCCAGCACCTGAAAATAAACCGGTACGTTGACCGGCAGTTCAAACCGCACGCTGCCGTCCGGTTCCACCGGCACCGTTCCCAAAACTTTTCGTGCGCCGGTTTCGTCTCCGTAGCCGATACGCGGAACGTTGTTCACCGGCGTTGTCTTCGGCAGGATTTGCACAATCCGTAATTCTTTAATTTTCGTCCCGGCGGGAAAGGGACGGTTTGTCAAATGGACATTGACGACTCCGGCAGTTCCGGTTTTCGGCAGTTCTGCTGCCGGAATTTGCGTCGCTGTTCCGGGCGGCAGTCCTGTCAGCGTTTGATGGGCAACCGCCGCCGGTACCGGACGCGGTTTCAGCGGAATCGGATTTTGACACGAAATTTCCGGGTCGCGGTAAAGCAGCGTCCGGTTGCCGAAAGAATCAAGAAGATAAATACCGTAATTATTTTCGTGTCCTTTGCCCATTCCGCTGTACGGATCATAGACAACAAGATAAAAGTCCTCGCTTGCTCCAATCGGAAAGGGCTGACCGTAATTCTGCGAATCTTTATGCGCCCGGTTTTCGACTTCGGGAAAGGGCTGCTCCGGCGTAATCCGGCGGAGCGGTGCCATCGGTTCACCGCCTTCCTCATCGTCCGGCACATTCGGGTCAAGCAAAACAACCGAACCGAAATACTGCGAATGATGTCCCTGCGCGGTTGCGGCAAACTTCGGCGACTGCGGAATCGGCTGCAATGAAGTTTCAAAGTGAGGACGTTCCCGCTCCTTTTCGGAATAATTCCCCTGAATCGCACGCGGGTCGCGTCCATCCGGCGTAGTTGTCCAAGGATGATGCGCATTGTTAAACCCTCTGTCAACGTAATCCCATCGGGTATAAACAATCATGCCGTGATGATCAACAACCGGCGACCATTCGTTGGTTTCGTGCGGACTTAACGTAACAATATCTCTGCCGTCCGGCAGCATCGAATGAAGCGTATAACCCGGACAAGGTCTGCCGTGACATCTGCCGTAGCCGCCGCGCCGTTCCGAAATGAACGCAATCCGTCCGCCCGGCAGATAGCAGGGATCAATATCATTCCATTGACCGTCCGTTAACTGTTTTAAGTGTGTGCCGTCGACGTTGATCTCGAAAAGGTGATAACAATTTCCCGCCGTCCACTGATAAGAATGACGTTTTTCCGATGTTTCCGCTGCGGCAAAAAGGATTTTCCTGCTGTCAAATGAAAGTTCCGGCGAGAGAAAACCCCAATGACTGCCGTCCAGTTTTTCTCCTTTTAAGCGGCATTCATTTTCTACGGCAGAGTTTGCCGTCACGTTTTTGACTGTCCGCTTATCCGGGACAAAAGCATTTTGCAAAATGAACAGTCCGCCGCCGGGAACCGCGTGAAATCCGAAAAATTGGTCAACCATGTGGTTTCCTTCTTTTTCCGGTTCGGGACAATAATGACGTTTAATGAACAGAATATCGTTGAAATCCAGCAGCGGATTTTGTAACGCTATATTATCCCGCAATGCGGCGATTTCGGCAAAAAGTTTCCGTTTTTCTTCTTCGGTTCCGGCTTTTATGATGAACGGTTCCAAGTCCGCAAGGGCGGCGGTTTCCTTTTCCAATGCCGGTGCATTCGGCAACGTTTGGAGGTGTGCCAGCAGTGCTTTTGTCCGGCGGAAAACAACATCAACCGGCGATTGGTCGGACGGCAAAAATACGGATTCGGGGCGGAGTGCTTGTTTTGCCCGCTTTTCCGGTATGCCGGTTTTTAACTGTCCGGCAGTGTAAGCGTATTCATCGCTGCGGTCGGGAATGAGCGGTGCATTGATAAGCGACCTTTGTGTTTCAACGTTCCGCCTGCCGTTTTGGAATTCAAGTTTGGCATCTCCCCAATCGGTATGGTCATCGTTGTAATCCTGACCGGCACTGACGATCAATTGCAGGAGTTGATTCTTTTCGGTAAAAGAAACTTCGCAGGATTTTGCGGTATCGCCTCCTTTCATCAAACCGCTTTGCCAAACGGTTTCGCCGTCAACGAGAACGAAAAATTCGGCGCAGCCCCGTTTGCTGCGGGAATCATTGATACCTGTTTGTGCGGTGAAACGTCCGCCGGCAAGGGGCAGGGCGATACGGATTTCGGCTTTCTTTTCGCCGGTATTGGCGGGATGAATACCGACACCGCGGTCAAACTTTTGTCCGCCGATAGAAATCGGTCCGCCGCTTACGGACTTCCGGCTCTGTGTCTTTCCCCAGCCGGAAAGACATTTGTTCAGGTCCAGCGAATCAATATAAACGGTTTCAGCCGACACAAACTCCGCCGAAAAAAGAATGAATAAAGAAATGAAAATAGTGCGCAACATATCCCGCTGCTCCTTATTTTATATTTGATAACGTTACGGATTATACCATAACGGGGAACGAAGGAAAACGGCGGAATGAACAGTGCTGCCCGTATCCCGCTCAACCTTAAAAACTACGGCAGCACCGGCAGATCGTCCAAATTCGCCAGTCCGAACACTTGGAGAAATTTTTTCGTCGTGCCGTACAAAAAAGGACGACCAAGTTCATCCGACCGCCCGACAATTTTGATCAAATTCTGATCAAGCAATTGCCGGATCAATTCGCCGCACTGCACTCCCCGGATACGTTCCACGTCTGCCCGTAAAACCGGCTGCCGGTAGGCAATGACCGTCAACGTTTCCATTGCCGGATTGCTCAACCGGACGGCTGCCGGTACTTCCAACATTCGGGCAAGCCATGGAGCCAATTCGGGGCGGGTACGCAATTGAAATCCTTCAGCAACTTCAGTAACAAAAAATGCCGACTGATCGCGGTGATATTGCTCATTCAGTTGCCGGATCAGCGGTTTGATCTTTGTTCGTTCCGCAAGACCGGCAAGTTGGATCAGACGGCGGCCCGGCATCGGTTCTTTTGCCAAAAACAGGGCGGCTTCCAGCAGCGAAAGCGGCGGCAGCGAGGCAGAAACCGTTTCTGTTCCGGCAAAAGGTTCGTCCGCCGCGGCAACGGCAACATCCATCAGCCGCAAAGGATTCGATACCGATTGCCGGCAAGTCCAAAAACGGCTTGAACGCAGAATGTTAAACGGATGCGGTATTTTCAAATTTTTTCGTCTCTCCAAGTGCCGGTTCTTTCATTGCAAAATAGGGACCCATCGTCCGTGTTTTTTCAACGATTTCCGTAATATATTTTTGGAATTTTGCCCCTTCTGCTGCCGAAATCCAAGCGAAATGGACGCGTTCTGTGTCGATTCCGAGTGTTTGCAGTAATTCCCGAAACAAAATCCACCGCCGCCGGGCATGAAAATTTCCGCTGGAATAATGACAATCGCCGGGGTGACAACCGCTGACCAGCACGGAATCCGCTCCGTTTTCAAACGCTTTGATGATCAAATTGAAATCGATTCGTCCGGTGCAGGGCAGCCGGATAATCCGCAAATTCGGCGGATATTCCAATCGGCTTGTTCCGGCAAGATCGGCTCCGAGGTAAGTACACCAGTTGCAAACAAAAGCAATCACTTTCGGTTCAAAGGATTCGGTCATAAATGGATACAGTTATCAAGGCGGATACCCGCGCGGTGTCCGGTACGAATGCCGCACCGGATGCTATTTTCTTATAAAACCGTATCGAAGTAAAGCGGGGGAAAACATCGGTCGGACAGTTTGACCGGACAGCCG
>JAIRPZ010000051.1 GCA_031256755.1 Planctomycetaceae bacterium | reverse complement strand
GCCGTACCGGAACCGAAAAAGCCGGAGAAAACGGAACCGGAAGGAGTAAAAACGGAACCCAAAAAAACTGAAACTGCCGTACCGGAACTGAAAAAGCCGGAGAAAACGGAACCGGAAGGAGTAAAAACGGAACCCCAAAAAACTGAAACCGCCGTACCGGACCCGAAAAAACCGGAGAATCCGAAACCGTCGTCCGAAAAAAATGACAATCCCCGCACAGCACCGGCTGGTAAAATCCGGTTCACTTTCCGCTATGCCCCTTGGAAAGATGTGATTGAGTGGTTTGCGGATCAAGCCGCTTTATCGCTGCAAGCCGACAATGTTCCGACCGGTACGCTAAACCTGACGGACGGACAATATTACACACCGACCGAAGCGTTAGACATTCTCAATGGTTATCTGCTTTTCAAAGAATATACCTTGCTGCGGAAAGGCAAAACACTTTTTGTGATTTATTTGCCGGATGGAATACCGCCGAATTTGCTGGAACCGATTACGCCTGCCGAATTGGATACACGGGGAAAGTATGAGATTTGCCGCTGTGTTTTTAGTTTGAGCCGAACCACGCCGGAAATTGTACAAGCCGAAATTACAAACTTGCTCGGACCGCAGGCAAGCGTTGCGCTGCTTCCGAAATCGCAGCAAATTGCCATTACCGAAACGGGCGGAACGCTCCTTACCATTCGGAACATCATTAAACGGATTGATGATCCCGACGATATTGTTTCCGGTTCTATTCATATTGTTGAAATGACAAATATGACCGCCGAAGAAGCTCTCGGCATTATGCGGAAATTACTGGCTATTACTGAAACCGACATTTCACTGCGGACGGCAGCAGATGTTTCCGGTAAAAAGATTTTTCTTTCCGGCAGACCGGATATGATTGAACGATCCAAAGAAATTCTTGCCCGAATCGACAGTTCCTACGGAAACAAAGAAGAGGGGCAGCCGCAATTTGAAGTTTATAATGTGGGAACGGCAGACCCGATCACGGTGCTTGCCATTTTGCAAACGCTCCTTGCCGGCACGAAGGATGTCCGTCTTTCGCTGGATGCGAAGACCGGCGGTATTGCGGCACTCGGCAGACCGTCCAATCATGCAACGATTCGGGAAGCAGTCAAACAGATGCAGTTAAACGTTCCGCAAATTGATGTAATTCCGCTTAAACGTATCAGTCCGCTTTCGGCAGTGGAATCGATCAAGAAGTTTTTTGCAACGGCATCGGCACCAACAGCCGCAGCGGCACCTGCCGCCGGTCCGCCGGGATCAGTCCGAACCGCGATGGTCAGTACACCGCCGCCGACCGTAGAAGCCGATGTAAGTGAAAGGCAGATTATTGTCCGCGGTACGGTTTCGCAAATTACAGAAATTCGTGCGTTATTGGCAAAATTAGGCGAAGACGGTTCACTGGCTCCGACGAATAATTCGACGGTTCGGGCGATTCCGCTTTCACCGGCGGCAACAGCCATTGTTCTTGAACAATTGCAATCAATGTTGCCGAAACTGGATGCCAATGTCAAAGTTGTTGCACCGAAAATAGACAATGACAATCCGTTTGCGGAGCCGCCGAAACCGGAGACGAATATACCGGAGACGAAAAGAGGCGTTGATAAGTTAATTGAGGAAACCTTCGAATCGAATCCGCCGATTATTTAGCATCCCCCTAAACTTTAACTTATTGCAATTGTTAGACCGTTTAGACATTGAACACTGTTGCATCTTATTCTTCGTTCCATTTTGCCGTATCAAGATCGTCAAGAATGATGACCCCGTTGAGCGAACCGGCAAGAGCCGGATCGTGCCACTGCCAGACAACTTTCCCCTCCTTGTCAAATTGAACAAGTTGCTGTCCCTTCCTGCTGTCTTCCGCACCGTGTCCCGTCCACGTAGCAACAACGATGTGTCCATTCGGTAAAACCTGAAACTTACTGAAAAAAATATACGTCAATCCTTCCGGTGCCGGATTGCCGCCGAGAGTCCGTACCGTTTTGTTTTCCTTATCAATTTCGAGAATCCGGCAGTCATAACCCGTTGCCGCAAGCCAATGACCATTCGGTAACTCCTTGACCTGATAGATATATTTTCTATGGGAACCCGGTACGTCAACACACCGGATTTCCTTTCCGTCAAGATCAATTTCCCAAGCACGTCCTGTGCGATCACCGACAAGCAGTGTATCGTGCGGAGAGCGGCGGACAAGCCGGACTCCTTGGATACCGGAATGTTTGATCGCATTGATTTCCTCGCCGTTTTTGTTGAAGACGTAAAAAATGCTGTTCTTGCCGGCATTGACCGCAATGACTGTGCGCCCGTCGGGAAAGCGGATCGCACTTTGGGTCGATTTATATTTTGCCGCCGTCACTTCCCTGACCGGTTTGCGTTCTGCCGGTGCTTTTTTCAAATCGCCGATATTGTACTCCCTGTATCCGCCCTTATCCGTAACAGCAACAAGGATTTTGTGATCGCCGATGAGTTGAGCATCCCAAAGTGCGCCGTCAGCCGATAAGGAAATCCAATTGTTTGCCGGTTCATATTGATCCACATAAACGATCTGCTTCCGCGACTCGTCGAGCAACAGCATTTTGTGTTTGATCGGATCGTCCGCCGACACCGCAGCAGCAAACAAAAATAAAAACAGGAAGGAAATAAGGTTGATCGTTTTTTGCATGGATGGCTTTTACAAAAGGTGGTGAACACTTAAAGGATGAACGCTTAAAATTCGCAACTGCCCGGCGTTCTTGGGAAAGGCAGCACGTCCCGAATGTTGCCGATGCCGGTGATAAACATCAATGCCCGTTCCAAACCCAGACCGAAACCGCTGTGCGGTACACTACCGTAACGACGCAAGTCCAAATACCAGCGGTAATCTTCCGGGTTCAGTTTCAACTCCAGCATCCGCTTTTCCAGTACATCGAGGTTCCATTCCCGCTCGCTGCCGCCAATGATCTCTCCGACCTTCGGCACTAACACGTCCATTGCCCGAACCGTTTTACCGTCTTCGTTCAATTTCATGTAAAACGCTTTAATATCCTTCGGATAATTGTACAAAATTACCGGACTCTTGAAATGTTCCTCGGTCAGATACCGCTCATGTTCGCTCTGCAAATCTGTTCCCCAATCAACTTTGTATTCAAACTTTCTGCCGGATGCTTTCAGAATCGCCACTGCTTCCGTATAAGAAAGCCGGATAAACGGACTGTTCAACACGTGTTCCAGCGTTTCCCGAAGCGTCTTGTCGTATTGGTCGTTGAAAAACGCAATATCATCGGCACAATCCCGAAGAATATCGGTGATTAAACGTTTCAGAAACTTTTCAGCCCAATCCATGTTTTCTTCGAGGACACAGAAGGCGATTTCCGGTTCGATCATCCAGAATTCGGCGGCATGCCGGGACGTGTTGGAATTCTCCGCCCGAAAAGTGGGTCCGAAAGTATAAACTTTGCTCAAACCGTGAGCGTAGGTTTCCACATTCAACTGTCCGCTGACGGTAAGCGAAGCCGGTTTGCCGAAAAAATCTTTTGTGAAATCGGTTTTGTCCTGACTGTCCTTCGGCAGATTGTCCGGGTCGAGAGTTGAAACGCGGAACATTTGTCCGGCACCTTCGCAGTCCGAAGCGGTAATAATCGGTGTATGAACGTAAAAAAAACCGTTTTCCTGAAAGAATTGATGTATCGAAAAACTGACGCGGTTCCGTACTCTGGCAACGGCACCGAAAGTGTTGGTACGTGCCCGAAGATGGGCGATTGACCGCAGGAATTCGAGGGAGTGTCCTTTCTTTTGCAACGGATATGCTGCCGCATCGGCTGTGCCGATGAGTTCAATTTCCTTGGCTTCGATTTCGGTTGCCTGTCCCTGACCGGGCGATTCTTTGACCAGCCCTTTAACAGCAACAGAACTGCCGGCAGTGATTTGTTTGATATCCGATTCGTAATTCGGCAATTCCTTCGGGACAAATACTTGGACATTACCGAAAGAAGAACCGTCGTTGATTTCAACGAAACTGAAACCGGCTTTGGAGTCGCGCCGGGTGCGTACCCAGCCCTGCAAAAGGACAAATTTCCCAACGGACTCGGTTTTTCGGGCTTGGGCAACGGTAATTTTTGCGTAAGGCATTGTTTTTAAGTGGATGGGGTTTGACAAGTTCAGGGGAATTTCATCGATTTTTGATGATTTTGCATCGGTTTTTATCTTCGATGATCGGGGCTGAAACCGTCTTTTTTGAGTGTACCACGAATGGACCGGATTTGCAAGCGTTGCGTGCAGACCGCGAAAGAGGTTTGTATGTTGATGCAATTCATTAAGATTATAGAAGGAAATTAGTGTATCGCTATCCCATTATGCGAGTCTTGTATGTTTGAAAAGCCGCAGTAATCGTTTGGCGGGAAGTATTTTTCCGATTGTAACAAAATTCTTGCACTTTTATAGAAAAAGTCATTCACGCAGTAGAACAGATTAATGAAGCCAGAGACGAATGGCAAAAAGAAAAAAAGCCCTTTGCCGTTTCTGCCCAGCCGGTTGTTTTTTATTTTTCCTCTGGTATAATGGGGGACGTTTTCCGGGTTGCTGCCCGGAGTCGGCGGCAGCGGTAAACAGTCGAAATAACCTAACCCCCGCTTTTACAACCCTTTTTTAACAGGAGATATTCCCGTATGAAGACGAATTTGCGTAAAATTTCCCGAATCGCTGTTCTTTGCTTTGTTTTTTCCCTTGTTTTTGCTCCGGCAGCCGTATTTGCTGCGGAAGGCGATGCCGCCTCACTCGTTACCAAAGATTCGCTCGGCTATCTGGGAGTCGGTATCGGTGCCGGTCTGGCAGCCATCGGCGGCGGTATCGGCATCGGACTCATCGGTGCCAGCGTCATTGATGCTTCCGCCCGACAGCCCGAAATGCAGGGAAAATTGACCACCATCATGTTCATTGCCGCTGCTCTTGTCGAAGGGTTGGCTCTGTTTGCCCTCGTCATTTGCATTTTGTGTTTGTTCCTATAAAATGAGCGGTATGCAGCAGGCGGTGAGTGTTCCGCTTGCTGTAGTTCTCCGCCCGTTTCTCCCTTTATTCCCTTTTGATCTCTGACCAAATCATGACCCGATACGCAGCCTTGTTTGCCTTTTTACTGATTGCCGGTGCGACCGGTTTCGTGTTCGCCGGTACTTCCGATCCTATTTCCGGTACTGCCTCACACGGCGGCGAAACCAGTTTGAACCCGATGGAGTGGGCAACCAATACCGCTTTGTGGACGCTTATCATTTTTCTAACCGTTTTCGGTATCCTGTACAAACTCGGTTTTGGTCCGATTGCCAAAGCGTTGGATGACCGTGAGCAAGGCATTTTGGACAAAATCGCTTCGGCACAGCAGCAGAACGAAGAAGCGAAAGTCCTTTTGAAGCAATATCAGGAGAAATTAGACAGAGCGAAGGACGAGGTTCGTCTGATTATCGAAAATGCGAAAAAAGATGCGCTGCGGCAAGCCGAAGATATTGCAGCGAAAGCCCGTGAAGCCGCCGATCAGGAACGCAGCCGTGCCACGAAAGAAATTGAAAGTGCGACTGTTTCCGCACTGCAAAGCATTGCAGAACGAAGTGCGGTGCTGGCAGCCAATCTTGCCGGAAAAATGATCCGGGCATCGATCAAACCGGAACAGCACCGCAGTTTGATCGATGCCGCCCTCGAAGAATTTACCCGCGCAGATAACACAGAACGAAGAACGGTAAACCTTTAACGCACCGGTATAATCCGGTAATTTTTTCCTATCACAACTATCAACCTTTCAAAATGAACAATGGCTGGCGGAATTAATGTCAATGACCTTGCAGGTCACGTAAAAGATACTGATTATTTCCACTTTCCGTGGGGACACTGGCACATCCCGGAATCCCTTGTGAATATCGGGATGACGAAGTTTGTGCTGATCGAAATGGCGGCGGCAGTCCTGATGCTTGCCGTTTTTATTCCGATGGCGGGCAAACTCCGCGGCGGAATGCCCGCAAAGGGACGATTTTGGAACATGATCGAGGTGTTTCTCCTTTATATTAAGGATCAGGTCATTGTGCCGTCTATCGGGAGTGCGAAAGATGCGGCTCCTTACGTTCCGTATCTCTGGACACTCTTTTTTTTCGTGCTGTTCTGTAATCTCGGCGGTATGCTGCCATGGATGGGATCGCCCACCGGTTCTGTAACCGTAACGGCAGTTTTGGCGTTGTGTACGTTAACGCTCGTGATTGCAACCGGTATTTTCCGGCATGGTTTTTCCGGTTTTTGGCTCGGAATGGTGCCGCATATTGAAGGAAAGGTTGGTCCGATCAATCTGGCGGCAGTGTTGAGTCCGATATTATTTGTTCTAGAAGTGTTCAGTTTTTTCGTCAAACATTTTTCGTTGTGTATTCGTCTTATGGCGAATATGTTCGGCGGACATTTGATGCTGGCGGTTTTTCTGGCATTTATTCCGATGGCGGCATGGTCGGTTTTCTGCTGGATTCCGGTGACGCTGCTATCGTTTGCCGCTTCGGTGGCGATCAGTTTTCTTGAACTATTTGTCGCATTTTTGCAGGCGTATATTTTTACGTTTCTCACTTCGGTTTATATCGGTATGTCTATCCATCAACACTAGGTCGTGTTGACATTATTCTTGCCATATTTTATTTATAAATTTATATTTCGTAATGGAATGGACACACGCACACTACGAACAGATAAAACACTTGCTTCCGAAGCAGCGGGGTAATGTTAAAATCGACAACAAAATCTTTTTCGAGGCGATGATTCACCTCACCGAA